>NZ_JBTYKD010000220.1:0-27143 GCF_054880495.1 Nostoc sp. | reverse complement strand
CAACCGATGTAGATCCGGTTGTTGGTGCTGGTGATCCACTCGCAAAACCGATCCCATACGTTGGCGCTTTCGCGACGTTGTAAGGTTGTTGTCATTGTTTTATAAATGCGATTATTTGTGAATGAATTAGGTAGGTTTGGCTACCTCTTACACATCTTAAATAATTTATTGCGTTTTGTAAAGTACTTTCAGAAAAAATTTTCTCTTGGGATTTACGCACCCGCAACAGAAAATCTCCAATCCTCTGAAAAAGGGGACTTTGCCCACAACAGCGCTTAAGCACACTCTGCGGATTCTTCTCTACCAGACGCGTAGCTTGCTTCCACTGTAGGGGTACGCGGACTGGCTAGCGCTGTGCTAACGTAATTAAGTTTTGTAACGGGGATTTAGCGTAAAGTCGAGTCATATCATGTCCGCTTGATTACTTAGTTCCTAAGATAGACCCAGGCTAACTAAGATACTTGCTACTATCAAAAATTTCAATTTTTGTTTTCGGAGAGTGACAAAAGCGGAATAAGCTTTTTGGCAATTTTTGCGTAAGTCCTGTTCAATTCACTGCTGGCTGCTTGGGTATTGACTCTACACCTTCTAAAGGGGGACGCACAGATAAATAAATCAATGGCCCGAATAGCGGTATCAACGCTATTAACCAGAACAACTGCGGATTTTTCCAACCGCGACGCGCCATATCATCCCCTAGTAATGTGGGAAAGATTAGGCAAAGTAGGCAGAAATCTAAACTCATCACATTAATGAAGCGGTTGGTTTGCCACTGTTGCACAAAACTGTCCCAATCTCCTCCTGTTAAACCGTAGGCAACTAGAATAACCGTGGCTACAGTCAAGACAACCCCAGTCACACGAGAATCTAGCACCTTGAGCAAGGCATTCTTTTTACCCACAAACTGATTATTTGGTTCTCGTAGGGCTAAGTAGGGTAACAAGGCAAAAGCACCAACTGCGAAAGAGGCGATCGCAAATAACCAAGCAGGTATTTTTTGTCCTCTACCATCAATAAACACTACTGCGCTGTAAATAAGAGGCCAGATGCCCATGAGGTTGAATAGTGCTATCACTAACGGGTTAATGCCTTGCCACTGGCCAATAGAAAGGTTTTTAATTAACTCAAATGTACCGGGTTGCTCAGGAGGAGCGAGGAAAAAAGCATAGGTAGTGAATCCCAGCCACAGTAGTCCAAAGGCAATTTTTCTAACCATAAAAAATTTAAGTAGGATTAATTATTAATTTTGCCGCTACAAATTGGCTATCTGCTTGCTATTGTATTATTGACTGCCTAAACCCGTAGCGAGTTGTCCCTAAATATCATACTAATCCGATTAATCTTTATTTAACGTGTCGCGGAAGTCCCCACCTTCTGGTGCGTCCGCTACGCAAACAATGTACTCTAATGGTAGGTATTGTGAGCGGGGGATGAACGCGAACAGCGTCACGAAGTGAGGATTGCATCTGGAATTGATTTTTTACTTGGTAAAAAATTAATTCCAGATGTATGACGAATCCCCAAGATTTTCTGGTAAGATATTCACTGTCTTGACCCTCCGGGTTCAAAATCGCTCTTTGTTCGCGTAGCGTCTCCCTTAGGAGAGGGAAACCCTCAAGACCGCGTTTTTCACCATCAATGCCACAAGCGAAAACCTTTTCTTATAGGTATATGTTGCAAGAGAACCCTTCTCTTCTCTTCTCTTCTCTTCTCTTCGAGAGGCTGCGCCAACGAGAGGCTTCTCTTTCAGAGACGCGAACGCGAACGCCAACGACTTCGCTCAGGGTAAAAGATTTGGGTTTTGGGAACCAGGACTCCTGACAAGAGGAGGGAATGTCAGACTTTCTAGTACTACGGAGTTCTGGAGGCTATTCCCGATGAATTGGGAGAGCTACGTCCGTTTTACGGCGGAGTAGTTCACGGATTGAAATAACTGAAAGCTTCTGAGAGATAATCAGCAGCAGATGCCACGACTGCGATCGCACTTTCATAATCTAGGCGCGTTGGTCCCAAAACTCCCACACTTCCTACTGCTATTGAACCTCGGCGATAGGTGGAAGAAATCAAGGTGCAGGTGCGTATCGGTTCTAGAGGGTTTTCCGCGCCAATGCGAACCGTTACCTTTGGCTTCCCCACATCCTCAAACTCTGGTTCCTCAAATATTAATCGCCATAGTTGGTCTTGTTCTTCTTCCAGCAGGTGGATAATCGTTTGTACTTGCTGTAACTGGGAAAATTCTGGCTGGCGCAAAACTTCTGACACACCCCGAACCATAATTTGGGTTGCAGTCGGCGCAAGAGTGCGACGAGTCAATTCGGCAACGGAATTTTTTAAGAATTCCCCATAGCGTTGAAATTCCTGATCTAGTTCGCTCCAGTCGAGATAGGCTAATTCCAACAGACTTCGCCCCCGTAAGTGGCTATTCAAAAAGTTAGAAACAATCTGCAACTCGCGATCGATTACCTCTGAATCGCGTTGTCTTTCCTCTGGTACTGGCGACAAATCCATCAATTTGGAATGTGTCTCATAACCATCTGTCACCACAATCAGCATGATTCTTCCCGCTTCTATTTGCACTAATTGCAGATGTCGCACTAGCGCTGTAGTGGTTTGCGGCATCGTAATCAAGCTAATGCAGCCACTCAAGGTTGCTAAAATTTGTGCAGCTCCTTGCAGTAGGGTTTCTAAACTCCAATCTTCCCATTGGAGACCCTTTTGCAGTGCTACCTCTACTTCTCGCCCTAAAGTTTCCGTACCATTTTCCTGCGGGACGCGCAAGAGACGTGAAAGCAAGCTACGTGTAGCGTCTGTCTGCGACACGCTGCGCGAACCCAGAGAAGGTGTAATTAGCTGGTCAACATAAATGCGATAGCCTGAGTCTGATGGTACTCGTCCGGCGGAGGCGTGTGGTTGGTAGAGTAATCCAGACTTTTCTAAAACGCCCATCACATTGCGAATTGTAGCTGAACTTACTCCGAGGTCGTACTCATCAACCAAAGCTTTTGAACCAACCGGCTCTGCTGTAGCAATATAATGACGTATCGTTGCCCAAAGTATATGCTGTTGTCGATTTGTCAACTGGACTTCCATAAGGCAAATTTTAATCAAACTCTGAAAAAATTTCTGGATTTGATCGCAAACAGAGATTATTAATAATTAATTAAGTTACCAAATTATTCAGTTCTCTAATGATAAGTATTTTTAAAGTTTGGGTTCAGCATTTTTTGAAAGTGCGCTTGAAATATAAGTGAGACTTGTACTGCAAAAGCTGCTTTGACTCACAACAGTACTTTTACATAATTTTAAATTTATAACAGTATTATTGAATACGTATTTTCCGGGAATAGCTGATATATTGGGGTCGAAAAGCTCTGTGAATATATACTCACTAGCAAAAGGTGTTAAGTTTGCCCTGAAAACCCTAAGTTGATGTAGTCCTATTTTTACAATAGCAGAAGCCAGCTGGAAGAATAAGTCCCAGCTGAGTCATCGATTATTAATATTGGGGAATTGAAGGGTCAACTAATAGGGAGTAAGCATCAATACCACCGGAAATATTTTGCACATTTGTAAAACCTTGAGCAATTAACCACTGACACATTTGGCCAGAGCGGATGCCGTGGTGACATAGCACAAAAGTTTCAGCTTGGGGATTGAAGAGAGTGGGTACTTTATCTCCCCATTCGGCAAATTGACTTAAAGGTAGGTTGACAAAGCCCTCAATGCTAGCGATCGCCAATTCTTCTGGTTCACGTACATCTACTAGCTGAATACTTACATCACTGGAAGATAGACGTTGTGCTAGTTCTTTTACACTAATATGGTTCATGGGTTGACTAAAAGTGTTCCCGGTCATGAGGTTTCTGTAAACAATCCTAATACTATTTATGGTGACAGAAAATCTCTGCCTTGGCATGAGCATCCATTCTCAAGAGTGCTGATTGATTCTGGCAAGCTTTCTGTTTAAATGGCTGTAAACTGTCTTTCTTAATAGGTTTAATGTGAATAAGCAACGTTCATTTATCGGTTTTATCGTCGCTGGTGCGATCGCACTGCTAGTAATTGCGATCGCTAGCTTTTACTGGTTTTTCGGCAAAAGTCCGGCTAAACTCATTGCTTCTACCTCTGGTGCTGGTTCAGCCATATTCGTGTCAAAACTTTCCCCTGTAATGGTATCATTCTTGGCGAATCCTGACCGTTTGCAGGCGTTAGAGCGGGAAGAGGAATTATCTAAACTCAAAACCAGTTTATTCGCCAAGAGTGGCATAGATTACAAACAAGACATTCAACCCTGGTTAGGGGACGAAATTACATTAGCTATCACCACTTTAGATATTGATCGCGACGGAGAAAACGGACAGCAGCTAGGGTATCTATTGGCACTAGCAACCAAGCAACCGCAAAAAAGCCGCGAGTTTGTTGAGTTGTTGTTTTCCAAACGGGCATTAGGTGGAGCAAACTTAGCTGTTGAACAATACAAAGGCGTAAAGCTGATTTATGACAATCAGGAAGTAATTACAGAAGAGAAAATCCAAAATCGTTCGACTGAGCGTTCGCGTAGCGTTATGCAGGAAAGTCCAAAATCCGTCTTGGAAAGTTCTGATACCTACGGCGGGCTGCGCCAACGCCGGAAGCCGACGCTCAGACTTTCCGCAAAATCTCAAAATTATCTAGCTGGTGCTGTTGTCGGCGAAGGCTTTGTGTTGTTTGCCAATGATCCGAAAGTGCTGCGAGATGCGATCAATAACGTCCAAGCGCCCGATCTTAATTTGACTAGCTCTCCCGAATACCAAAAAGCTACCAAAGAACTTCTCAAAGGGGGTTTAGCTGTAGCTTTCTTGAATCTTCCCATTGTGGCAAAATGGCAAGGCTTAGAGTTACCAGAACAACTTTATAACAGCCAAATCATCTCCTTGGCGTTAAACCCCAAAGGATTACTAGCAGAAACCACCTTTCTGACTTCATCGGAAATTGTCTCTCCATCAGCACCGCTATCTAAACCTGTGGGAGCATTGCAGTATATTCCAGCGTCCGCAGGTTTGGCAATTTCCGGCTCAAATTTGAGTAATTTGGCTAACAGTGATTTAGCCAAACTCTGGAGACAAGCGACAGCAACTATATATGGTTCTGAAGAAGATGTAGTTTCTCGGTTAGCAAAACCTTTGGCGGATGTTCAAAAACGCTGGGGCATAAACTTACCAGAGGATATTTTTAGCTGGGTACAGGGAGAATATGCTATAGCATTGTTACCTGAGAAAGAGCAAACAACCCCCCATTGGATTTTTGTAGTAGAAAAATCTGAGGATGTAGAACAAGGCGTTGCTCGTTTGGATGCGATCGCTTCATCCAACCGACTCAGCATCAGTCCCTTAACTATAAACAAGCAAAAAATCTCCGCTTGGACAGAGTTAACCACGGCTACAAAAAAAACTGATGCCAAAGAAGGAGCATCTTTCAGCATCGAAACAAAAGTGCAGGGATTACATACAAATTTAGGAAATTACGAAATTTTCACGTCTGACTTAGAGACGATGAATGAAATCCTCACAACCAAGGATAATTCCATAATTAACAATCCCAATTTCCAAGATAGTATCGCAGCAATTCCCCGACCAAACCAAGGCTATATATATCTTGACTGGAGAAAGAGCCAGAATTTGTTAGAGCGTCAAGTACCGATTCTCAAACTAGTGGAAGTTTTAGGTAAACCATTTTTTAACAACCTGCGATCGCTCACAGTCAGTAGTTATGGAACTGAGGCGCGATCGCTTAAAGGCGGCGTTTTCTTCAAACTCCATAGTTCGTGATTCTCCAGTTCCCCTTCTCCCAAGATGGGAGAAGGGGTTAGGGGATGAGGGCAAATGCACATCATGATGAATTTGTACAGTGCGTAAGTCCGATAAAAATATAAAACGATACTTATTTTATCAAAATCACACATTGAATATTGAATCTACATTTTCTGACGACAACGCCCTCAGTACCGCCTGGTATCGTTCCTCAACATCCTCTCGATCCAATTCCTCCAATAAGTCTTGGCTGCCGCGTCTAATCATATTGGCATGACGCAGCAGCGCCACACGGTTCTTTTTATTATCAGTGTACTTAGCAATAGTTGCGATCGCCTCCAGCAAGCGGATTGTGACAGCTACATCTTGTCGCCCGTACTGTCGAATCTGGTGAAAGGCATCATCAACTAGTCCAGAAAACGTCACCTGATTAGTAATTAGGCGGAGGTTCTGATCGTCATCGTAGCAATAGGGTGACGGGAAATCTTTTGCAGCTAGACGGCACAGTGCTACACTAAGTTGGTCAATACAGCGAATTGCTGTGAACGGGTCATTGACGGCAGGAGAAATTGCCCGAATAGCAATCTCGACTAGCTGCTTAGTAGAGAACTCCACATCCTGAAACGGAGTGCGTTCTCTACCCAAAATGAATGCATAATTGATCTGCTGGGTGAGCTTTCGATTCACACGTTCAGGGGGCGAAGCACTGACTAACTCGCTACCTCGCACGATAAACTTGCCTGGACGCTGCTTTAAATGCAACAGAAGGTTTTTTGACTTGGCGATGTTAAGCAAGCGGTTGTAATCAATTGCTCTAATATAACCACTGCTAGTTGCCTGGATTGGATAGGCTTTTTGGTTGAAACCCGTTGCGATTTCCTCAACAAATTGCCGCTTGTCTTCTGGATGACGATTTCCAACGTTTTCAGATAATAGCCCATCAATATTAGATTCCAGTTCATCACTAATCTCCCTGATAATGTGCCATGCATGAATCGAGGTTGAGGCGTGGTGGATGAAGTAGATTAGGACAATGATACTAGCGATCGCCAGCAGGATAGCGACTGTGATTGAAATCTTTGGCACAAACGGTTGCTCTCTACCAACATTAACACTCCGTAACACCAGCAAAGAGTAGATAAATGTCGCCAGGAACGTACCGAGTACGAACTGATATTTCATGTCTTGCATAAAATTTCGCAGTACTCGTGATCCAAACTGCTGGGAAGCCAGAGTCAGGGCAACGAGCGTGACAGAGAAGACAGTACCGGCGACGGTAATCATTGAACCAGCGATGGTTGAAAGCACAGTCAGCCCACTTTCCAGTCCGCCAGTGAAAGGCTTCAAGCCGAATATTTCCATTAATTCTGACTTGCCTGCCAAATCTAAATTTAGCATCAAGAAAGCCAGTGCGATCGCTGCACCCGTCATCAGTGTCGGTACAAACCAATAGCTGGAGCGTAGCGTTTCTCGAAGTTTAATCCGGTTATAGTTTTTCATCTGCCATAGTTTTGCCGTTGCCAAAATCTCTAACAACGGCATTTCTTGTAATTAAATCAATTTCAGCCTGACGGCGGTCTTTTTTTCGCTACTATCTAGCCCATAATAGCTGTAGTGCAGATGTTGCCCCCAAATCTGCTCCCACAAAGCAAAGGATACATCATAAAATTGCTGAATTTGCTGGTAAAGTGTTGCATTCATGAAAAAAGCAGTATTTAAGACAAATGCCCTTACTTGAATTTATATATCCTATTTAGCTGGGATATCTAGCACAATGAAGTAAATCACTTATGACTGTTTCTCGCACAATTTGCTTAGGATTTATGGCTATCATCGCTCTTGGAAGTATCTTGTTGATGATGCCTTTTTCTAGTAGTAGTGGTACATGGAATGACCCACTTGTGGCACTATTCACATCAACTTCAGCAGTTTGTGTCTCAGGTCTATCTGTGGTGAATGTTGGTACTTATTTTTCCTTTTGGGGTCAATTTATGATTCTAGTTCTAGTCCAAGTTGGAGGACTGGGATATATGACAGCTACAACCTTTCTTTTGCTGTTGTTAGGACGCAAGTTTGGTTTACAAGATAAAATTATCTTGCAACAAGCTTTAGATAACTCTGAAATCCACAGTAGTTTACAATTAGTTCGCTCGATTATTACCACTACACTAATTTTTGAAACTATCGGAGCTTTTTTACTATTACCTATTTTTGTCGCTGATTATGGAGGATATAGTGGTTTAGGTCTAGCAATTTTTTATAGCATTAATTCTTGGACTAATGCTAGTTTTAACTTATTTAATGATAGTTTAATTAAATATCAATCATCGATATTACTGAATATTGTAATTACTGGATTAATTATTTTCGGTGGACTAGGATATCAAGTTATTTTAGAAATGTATCTTTGGCTAGACAATCGTTTGAGAAGAAAAACAGTCAAAAGTACACTGTCTCTTAATTTTAAAGTAGTAACCAGCACAACGTTAGTACTTTTAATCACTGGATCTATTGCTTTTTATATAACTGAATTCCAAAATCCAGAAACTCTTGGCTCTTTAAGTTTATCAAGTAAACTGATAGGAGCATTTTTTCTATCTGTTACTACTAGAAGTGGTGGTTTTAACACTATTGATATCAGCAAAATGAGTACTGCTGCGTTATTTATTGCCATCGTGTTGATGTTTATTGGTGCTAGTCCTGGCAGTATGGGTGGTGGCATTAAAACAACTACAATCACAATTTTAACCAGTTGCAGCAAGGCAATCTTGCAAGGTAAAGAAGAAGTCCTGGTGTATCAGCGCCAAGTACCGACTTCTTCGATTTTGAAAGCAGTAGGTGTCACAGTTGGTTCTTTGGTAACTGTTGTAAGCGCAACGATTTTAATTGCAATTATTGAGCCATCTTTGAATTTTATGCAAATTTTATTTGAAGTTGTATCAGCTTTTGGAACTGTTGGTCTTTCAACAGGCATTACTGCCGCGATCGCAGCACCGGCTAAACTGATTTTAGTGACAATAATGTACATTGGAAGAGTTGGAGTTTTAATTCTCATGTCAGCCTTACTAGGAGATTCTCGCCCTAGTGTTATCCAGTATCCAGAGGAGAATATGCTAGTAGGTTAACTAAAGATCAGCAAAGTCATTTCCCCTCATCGGTAAATCGGTAGTATTTTGAAATCTACCAAGCCAACTTTATTTGCAATCATGTACTTGAAACGAGTTGGCGTTTTACTAATGATATCTTCTCTGTAAATACTCTTTTAAGTAGTTGAATATCAGAGAAAAAATTGCTATAAAAAATTATTGCCTGATGAAACCAAAGGTAGAAAGTGTGAATTTGTCGTCTTTAAATTTTTTTAGCGGTTTGCAGCGAAATAATCAACAGTTTGCAATTATCGGCTTAGGACGATTTGGACGAGCAGTATGTAGTACACTCTACAACTTAGGATACGAAGTACTGGGGACTGACATTGATAAAAAACGTGTTAACCAAATCTTAAACGATAAGTTGGCTACTCATGCTTTACAGATGGACTCTACTGAACCGGGGGCGCTCAAACAAGCCGGAATTTTTGAGTTTGAGACGGTAGTTGTGGCTATTGGCAATTATGTCCAAGAAAGTATTATTACAACACTGAATTTGAAGGAGGCGGGTGTTCCCTATATTGTTGCTAAGGCTTCTTCGGAAATTCACAGTAAGCTGTTACAGAAAGTTGGGGCCGACTACGTTGTTTATCCAGAATATGAAGCGGGTTGTGCCCTGGCGCGATCGCTTACTAAGCAATCAATACTAGACCGATTTGACCTTGACCCCGATCATAGTATTGTAGAAATAATTGTACCTGATCAATTTCACGGCAAAACCATCGCCGAACTTCAAATTCGTAACCGTTTTGGTTTAAATTTGCTAGCGATCATTAAGGATGGTAAATTTGAAATTAATCCTGAACCCACTAGGTATTTAGAGCAAGGTTCAGTAATGGTGGTTGTTGGCTGCAATAAAGATATTAATCGCTTGCCAACTTAACAGCCTAGCAATTAGCTGTATGCTTTCCCAGTCATTACTTGTGGCACATTTTAATGTGGCACAAGTAACTAAAATTTCACTGAATTTTTTTCAGTAGAATATGTATATATCACTACTAATTTAAAAGCCTGTTGGAGGGCTACTATGAAATACTGTCGCCCCCGACTTCAGTTTAAAAGCGGCTGGCTGTTGGCTATACTTACTGCGATCACAGCTACCCCTGCAATAGCAGAGCAAGCAAATTTTGGTACTTTCACACTGTCAACAAACTTTAATGCAGCACAAGGAACAGTGCAGGGATTTACAGGTGGTTCTTACTCATTGTCTGCCATAAGTAACCGCGATCGCGATCAAAAAGCCTGTATCGGTTTTGCCGATCCCAATCCCGATCATATTATGGTTTTGGAAAAGGACTTTTCGCAGCTAACAATACAAGTCGATAGCAACAACAACGACACCACTTTGTTGATCCAAGGCCCAGATAAAACGACGATTCGTTGCGGCGATGACACTGGCAAAAGTAAAGATGCTAGCGTTAGCGATCGCAACTGGAAAAGTGGCACCTATCGGATTTGGGTTGGTACATTTAATCCTGGGGTCAAGCGTGATTATACTCTGACAGTGGAGCAGAGGTGAAGTGGGGAGTAGGGAGATGAACCAACCAATGCCCAATAGTTCTCTTCTTAGGCTGCGCCAACGACTTCTCTACGAGACGCTACGTGAACGCTACTTCGACCCTTCTCTACGAGACGCTACGCGAACGACAGGTGTTACCCTGAGCTTGTCGAAGGGCTCTGGGCAGGCAAGCTCAGTACAAGTCAGTACAAGTGCCCACCTTTTACGTGTAACACCTGAGAGGATAATATGGGAGAGTAGCTTGTTGTGCTTTCCGAGGGTGCTATCTCGTGCTATCTATACTGCGTGCTGACTTTCGTATCATATTTGAACGTGACCCAGCTGCCCGTAACTGGTTGGAAGTTTTATTTTGTTACCCTGGTTTGCAAGCCCTGCTATTCCATAGGCTCGCTCACTGGCTGTATACTGTCAATCTTCCTTTTATTCCCCGCCTGATTTCTCACTTGGCTCGGTTTTTAACTGGAATTGAAATCCACCCGGGTGCAGCAATTGGGCAAAGTGTGTTTATTGACCACGGAATGGGTGTAGTAATTGGTGAAACTGCGATCGTGGGAAACTATGCCCTAATTTATCAAGGTGTCACCCTTGGAGGTACTGGTAAAGAATGTGGCAAGCGCCATCCGACTGTGGGTGAAAATGTCGTATTCGGAGCTGGAGCGAAGGTGCTGGGCAATATCGAAATTGGCAATAATGTCCGTATTGGCGCTGGGTCTGTTGTTCTAAGAGATGTGCCTTCAGACTGTACTGTGGTAGGCGTGCCTGGGCGGATCATATATCGTTCTGGAGTCCGGGTTGCACCTCTTGAACACAATAATTTACCAGATTCGGAAGCTGAAGTAATTCGTGCTTTAGTAGACAGGATTGAGGCGTTGGAAGAACAAATACAAACTCTTGGGCGCACTAACTCTTCTGCAAAAACTCCTGTATTGGCGGGTTGTGTAGCTTATAACCCGGATTTCTCACAAAATGCTCCAGTATGCAGCCTTAAATATAAGGCAATACAGGAGTTTCTAGATGGTGCTGGGATTTAAATAAAGTTAGGAGTTAGGAATGAAAATCATAAGTAGTCGAACATAATTAATTACACAATGTTATTGCGTTTTTTCATCTACTTAAATCAGGACTTATGCAAACAATATATAGGACTAGTATTTGATTTTTGAAATGCACGTAGTGGACTCTCTAGGCTAAAATAGTGCATTAGACGTAGGTTGGGTGGAGCGGAGCGCAACCCAACTGATTATCAGGATGTTGGCTTTGGCAAAGCCTCCACCCAACCTACAATTTTTTTGCAACTTAAATCAGGACTTACGCAAACAATAGCCGAAACCCTTATTTTCAGGTAGGGGCAATACCCTGCGGTCAGGCTTCGTCTACATGAATTGCCCCAGAGTGTGTGTACTTTTGCGTAAGTCCTATGATAAAATTAAGGATTAATTTCTTCACAAAACCACTCTTGATTCTCATCACGGTGATAAAGCCTTCTGTTTTGGGGTTCGCCGCGTAATTCTAAGTGATCTACCTGTACTGGTTCGAGCAGCAGTAGGCAAAAATTAAGCACTGGCTGCATAGGGTTGGGTGCTGCTGGTGCAAAAGCTTCTGGGGTTTCGACTCTGGGTTTACTAGGATGGGGCCAAAGAAACTGTAAACGCGCCGCATCACTAAGTTCTTGCCACATAATGATCCGGGCTGGCTGTAAATTCTGGTGAGAATCATCACCGCTTACCAGGGTCAAACAACCATTGATTCGGAATTGTTCTCGTGTATCGGGGAAGTACCAGCAAATTTCTGCCCAAGGTTGTTGCTGTATCTGGTCGGCTTTAGCGCTACGAGTATCGGTGATAAATTTTAGCTGATTTGTATCTTCCAGAAAGCCGCGAAAGACTAAGGTACGATTAGCAGGGCGACCGTTGGTTTGCACCGTTGCTAGTTGGAGGTAACGGGCATAAACAAGGCTGCGGTTACGATGGAGCGCATGAGCGATCGCGCTTCGCCAAGGAGCAAGAGTCATTGTAAAGTTCCGTACCTAAGTATTGAGTATACTACTTTATATGTTAACAAAACACAAAATCTCTAATTATGTATAAATGGTTACAATTTCAGTAATATATTTAACTGCCTTTACCAATGGCAACACAATAACTCGGCAAACTGTTATCAAACAAATTTATCAAGCTTGCCATGAAATTGGCTTCATGTATTTACAGAATTCAGGAATATCAAAAGACCTAATAAGTCAAGTGTTCACTCACAGCAAATCTTTCTTCAATTTACCTTTAGAAGTTAAGCAAAAGCAAGCTTGGAGTGATGAGTTTAGTAACACGGGTTATGTTGGTTTTGAGAGAGAACGTCTTAACCCCAATGATCCAGAGGACCTAAAAGAGGCGTTGAATTTAGGCAAACAAAAGGCTGTAGATATAGATGCTTCTATTCTCGCCTTTTATGATAGTTGTACAGAACTTGCTAACACGGTACTACAAGCATTTGCTTTGGCGTTGGAATTGCCAGAAGATTTTTTTATAATAAGACACAATCAACAACATCATACCTTGCGATTGCTCCACTATCCCCCATTGCAGACACCACCCAAACCCGGACAATTGCGTGCTGGTGAGCATTCCGATTATGGCAGTATTACCTTACTTTTCCAAGATGACGTTGGGGGGTTGGAAGTACAGACAACATCTGGAGAGTGGATTGCCGCGCCTGCAATTCCTGATACTATAGTAGTCAATACTGGCGATTTAATGCAACGGTGGACAAATCATCTGTTTTCCTCAACCAAGCATCGGGTAATGATTCCCAGTGATAACAGGCTGAAACAGTCGCGATATTCTATCGCTTTTTTCTGTCATCCTAATGATGATACAGAAATTGATTGTTTGGAGAGTTCCCACAAAGAACAATCGCCTATTTATCCCCCCATTCTTGCGGGAGAATATCTTTTACAACGTTTACAAGCAACTTATGGTAATTCGTAATACTTCTCTACGAGAGGCTACGCCAACGGCTGCGCTCAGTACAAGTTCGTAATTCAGAAAGATATTTAATATGAAAACTTACGACTGGATTGTAGTTGGCGGTGGAATTACTGGTGCTGCACTCGCCTACGAACTTGCGAAAACTGGCTTTTCTGTACTTTTGTTGGATCAATACAGCAGACCACAGAATGCAACTCGCTATAGTTATGGTGGGCTTGCCTATTGGTCAGCTACTACAACATTAACTCGGCAATTGTGCGAAGATGCGATCGCGCGTTACCATATCCTATCTCAAGAGTTAGACGCTGATATCCAATTTCGGGAATTAGATTTATTACTAACTATTTCAGCCGATTGTTACCCAGAAGCAACTGCTGCATTATATAATGATTGTGCCATTCCACCCCATTTACTGAGTGTCCAAGAAGCTTGTGAGTTGGAACCGCAGCTAAATCGAGAGGCGATATCTGGTGCTTTAATTGTTAAACACGGTCATATTCACCCAGAAAAAACAGCACAAGCCTATATCCAAGCCTTTCTGCGGGCTGGGGGTGAAATGCAGATTACCCAAGTCTTACAAGTATTACAAGATGGCGTAAAAACAACTACTGCAACTTTCCACAGTGCTAATGTTGTCATTTGTGCTGGTGGACTCAGCCGCCAGCTTTTAAAGTCTGCTGATATTCCTATCAAGTTATATTTTACCCACGCAGAAATAATTGAAACCCCACCTGTAAATGTGCAGTTACGCACCTTAGTTATGCCGGCTAATGTGCAACGGTTTCAACTAGAAGCTGAATCTAGTCAAGTTGATGAATTGTGGGATGAACTTGGTAATGAACTACTACCGCCGATTTTAGATGCGGGTGCAATTCAGTTTCAAGATGGTAGTTTCCGCATCGGTCAAATTAGCCGTGCGATCGCAGATCCTCATGCCAAGGTAAACTCAGAGGTAAGTGAAAAATGGTTGCGAAAAAGCATAAAGCAAATTTTGCCAAATTTAGAGAATTTACCAGGAACTTGGTATCATTGCTTGGTGGCATTTAGTAGCGACAGACTTGCCTTAATTGGTGCTATTCCCAAATTTGATCGCGTTCATGTTTTTACTGGGTTTAGTAATCCTTTGGTCATTGTACCACCCTTAGCGGAGCATTTTGCTAAGTTTGCTGCTGGCAAGGAAGATGAAATTATTGCCCAGCTATCTCTTTAACCGTAACAATAACTTTTTATTACACAAAAATATGTATAAAGTTAACTTTTTATTAGTAAAATATCGTACTAATAAGCTGAAAAATATCTAATTTGCATAACTGAATTCAACAGAACTCTTGTGGGGTAGGCATCTTGCCCGCCCTAATTATGCAAGTTAAATGTGGGACAGCTTATCACATTTTAAAGGTTAATATGGAACAAAACCAAGAATGAAAAACTCGATCGCATTTTCTATTCCCTTGGTAATTCTGGTCGGTTTGCGCTCTTAAACACCTGTTCTACTGTTAGCGCCCAATCAACAATTACCATTGATTCCATGCAAGTAGCACCTGTAAATACCTTATCCTCATACTGTCCCTCCACCCACTGGCAAATCGTAATTTGTTGCATCTGTTGGGTCAACAATCCAATACTCCAATATTTCCCTAGCGGCATACTCCGTCCGCTTGTAGCGATAATCACGAACGCGGTTCGCCGTTCCCGGAGAAACAATTTCAATTACTAGTGCAGGCGGTGGCATCTCACGGGTGAGGGTAGCACGAGTAGCACTAATAAGGGCAGCATAAGATTCTTCTGTGTGAACCATTAAGTCAGGTAAACGACATCTCGCCCGTCGCCCCGCCACCTCAATTTCTGTATCCTTGTGAGCAATTAAATAAAAGGGGAAATGTTTTAGTAGTTCAACGAATAGAAATCTTGCCAGATTGCTATTTTCTTGACTTTCAGGTGGCATCTCGACTAGTTCTCCATCCACCAACTCATAGCGCGTGTCTGTACCATCGTCATAGGTAAGATACTCCTCAAAGGTCAGCAGTTTTTGGGTTTTCGTCGTTTGGGTCATTTGCTTTGCCTTCTTACCCTACATAGACTACTACTGAATACTACTAAATTAATGTATTTCTTTTAACTACATTTTAATATATTATCACTGTTTTTTAGTATAAGTAGAAAAATTATAGTTTGTTTTTCTGGTATATTTTTTCCTATTGGTAATAAAAAATGATCAAACGCATAACAGTAACAATAGACTTTCGCGCATGGGTAGCGATTTGAGTGGGGGACAGCAGCAACAATTAGCGATCGCACGTGCTTTAATAGGACAGCCCCAATTACTCGTCTTAGATGAATCCCCGTCAGGCTGATTACTATTACGCCATGCAAAAAGGTGGTATTGTCGCTTCCGATTCAACAGCCGAACTCAGCCAAGATGTGATTCAGCGATTTTTAGCTGTTTAATTTCTGATACTTCTATATCAATTTTGTCGGAAGTAATCAAGTCTGCTGCTTCTTGTAAAAGCTCATTTTGTTCCTTCTGAATTGCTTCTAAACGATGAGAAATTTCTGCTAATCGCTGTTGTTTATTTGCTTGAAAATTTTCCGGCTCTAAAACTGGCAAATTATCAATTATTTTAGTAGCTGTCATTCTTTGGATAGTAAAACTCCCAACTTTAATTAAGGAAAGAAAGCTAACTTTAATCAAAGCCTGAAAAAATTTTATCGGAACTTGGAGTATTGACCAACTAGCTGTTTCAATTAAGCGGACAATTGCTTTGATGATGCTCCAAACTATAGCGAGTGCAAACAGCAGAATTGTTACACTAATAATTGGGTGATTAGCACCCCAAGTTAGTATTTGAACTAACCTAAAAAATAGGGGGTGTTGTGTCAGCCAATCACTTACAGAAGATGCCAATGCTGTTTTTACTGCTCCCGATGTTGTAGTCTTAAATTGCTCGGCTGTTTGCCAACTTTGTTCTAAGTTTGTTGTAACTGTATCAGTTGTTGTAGTGGCTGTTGCCTTCAAAGACTCCCCAACTTGTTGTGCTGAATTACTTAGAGAGTTGACGCTTTCGCCTACAAAATCTTTCACATTTTGCAAGCGTTGTAATATTCCGTTAGGCAAATGTATGTCTATTTGAGATGGCATAATATTTCACCGAGGTTGAAATCGAACCCGTAACCCATCTTTGGGGCGATTGCTAGGAACTAAGCTGTTGGACATTTAACTTGCATATTACCTGGAAGTAAAAGTCTTGTGGGGTGGGCATCTTGGCCGCCCTGGTTATGCAAATTAAAAGTACATTAGCTTAACACTGTTTCTAAACTTTGATTGGGTAATATCTCCCAATGATAATTGCGTAGAAGGTGGGCAGCAATAATCTTCATTTCCATTTTGGCAAAAGCTATACCAATACAGATGCGTGGACCACCACCGAAACCAACTAAACTAAAAGGATACTTTTTGTGTTCTTGGCGCTGGGGACTGAAACGATCTGGATCAAAACGCTCTGGTTCATGGTAAATTTCCTTTAGGCTATGAGTTATCACAATTGAATAAAGTAACTGCCAACCAGCAGGAACGTGATAACCTTTAAACTCAAAGTCTTTAATTACACCACGAAACCCGCCTCCAATAGGTTGATGCAATCTTTCAACTTCCCATAGAACCTGCTCTAAATAGGGCATTTTCCCCAATTGTTCTAAATCTAAATTATCTTTACTTGCAAGTTGTAATTGTTCTTTTCTGGCTCTTTCGAGTACTTCTGGATGGCGGGCTAACTCTACACACAACCAAGTCAGCATCGAAGTAGTCGTTTCATGTCCAGCGAAGAGTAGCAGCACCGCTTGGGCAATGATTTCTTTTTCACTTAGACTGTTACCATCTTCATCTTTAGCTTTGATTAACAAGCTGATGGTATCTTGAGTTGGGTTTTGCTGACGTTCTCTGACAACTTGAGTTAGATGCTCTAAAATCTGATTACGAGCGGCTATAGCTTTACCAAATGTAGTAAATGGTAAAGACAACGGGTTAATAGCAAACAGCCCATTCGTCAAGGTTGTAAACAACTGGCTAAGGCGCACACATTCAGGTCCAGGACGCGTACTCAACAACAATTGACTGGCAATATCAAATGTCAGCTGTTTAAACTCTTGTAACCAAGTAAACTCCTGTTTTTTCTCCCACTTTTGGAGATAGCTACGCGTAATATCTTCCATTGTGGAGACATAATTTGCCAGTACTGGACCATGCAACGCTGGCATCATTAAGCGGCGGTTTCTGCGATGTTCCTCTCCATCTTGCAGAAAAAGTGATTCACCCAGTAATATCTTGAAATTATCAGGCCATCCCTCGCGCCAAGAAAAATTCTCCATTTGGCTTGACAAAACGAACTCTAACGCCTCCGGTCCTGCCATTACCACAGTTGGTCTGCCAATAAGATGAGTTTTGAAGATAGACTCATACTGGCGATAGCGCTTTTTGGCAAAATCGCAGTCGAAAACAAAGGAGAGTGTTTCAACTAATACAGGTATACCAAAGCTTCCAGGAGGAATTTGATTACTTTTCATATCTTAACTTTATGTTGCTCCAACAACTCTGGGCAAGGCACTGCTTTGTCTACGCTCTAACTCGAAACACTAGTATAAAACCGCAACGCAAACCGCCAAAACTGACTACGGATAGGTAGCTATAAAAAGCTCCACCCACAAGGGAATGGAGTTTTTGGGCATGGGGAATGGGGCACTTGTACTGACTTGTACTGAGCGACGCGTTGCCTTGAGCTTTGCCGTACCACTTCGTGGAAGCAAGCTACGCGTAGCGCGATGCCCTGAGCTTGCCGTTCGCGCAGCGCGATGCCCTGAGCTTGCCGAAGGGTCTCGTAGAGAAGGGTCTCGTAGAGAAGGGTCGAAGTAGCGTTGTCGTTGGCGCAGGCTAAGAAGAGAAGTATAGGGCATGGGGAAGAAGTTACCTGTTTGGCCCATGCCCTATGCCCCAAGGGTTGGGGCGGCTATCCTTGTCCACTCACTCAAGGGAATTGAGTTTCCCGCCGCTTTCAATGAAAAAGTTAACACGATACTCCAACTCTGATGCGATCGCAATACTCCAAAATAGTCTTAGTACTTTCAAATATCTTCGCATCTTGCACCCTTAACCCAAAACCTGCCATCTATCATCACATTTACTAAAATTACACAATAACTTTACGCAAATTTAATATTACTTTTTATTTAGGAAAATAGCTAAACGTTAAGATGTTGTGGGTCTATTTTTGAAAGGTAAGAAATTCTATGCATCTGGATTTACCACAACTGATTAAATCACTCGGCTACTTTGGGGTATGGGCGATTGTCTTTGCTGAATCTGGCTTGTTAATTGGTTTTTTCCTGCCTGGAGATAGTTTATTGTTCACTGCGGGATTTGTCGCATCCCAGAATTTACTGAACATTTGGGTTCTGATTTTTGGTGCTTTTATTTGTGCAGTCTTAGGTGACAATGTTGGCTATTTTACTGGGCATAAATTTGGCAGAAGACTATTTCAGAAGGAAGATTCATGGTTGTTTCGTAAAAAACATCTTGTTAAAACCCAAGACTTTTATCAACAACACGGTAAAAAAACGGTTGTTTTAGCACGCTTTTTACCCATTGTACGGACTTTCGCGCCGATTGTGGCTGGGATTGGTGCGATGCATTATCGCACATTTATGTCTTACAACTTAATCGGTGGCTTTCTTTGGACATTCGGCATCACCCTGTTAGGGTTTTTCTTAGGAAAATCTCTGCCACCTGAACAGGTAGATAAGTATTTGTTACCGATTATTGGATTAATTATAATTGTTTCTTTACTGCCATCGATAATTCATCTAATACAAGAAAACAGAGTAAACAAAAGTTAAAATATTTTTCGTAGCTCATTACTAGATGTTTTATTGTATAAGCTAAGGGGAGCATCCCAAATTTTGAAATTTACTATTATCCTGCCTGAAGATAGGAATAAGAGAATGAGAAAACGAACCGCATACTCCTACAGAGAAGCTACGCGCAGCGTCTGTCTTCGATAGGCTGCGCGAACGCAGAGAAGAGCGCAAAGGTAAGAAAGTTGTAAAGGGTTTTTGCATCAGTACCGTGAATTTTTGAAAAATTGGAATGCTCCCAAAACTAAGTCTATTTACTTAGTGGAGCCACAAACATCAGAGCTTGATAATACCCTCAACCTCTATCTGTTCCTAAAAAATCTCCTCTTTTTCCTAATTGCAACACTTTTTATTATGGTTGTAAACTGGGGTTGAAACACACAAAGCCCCATACCCTACCTCTACCATTTCCCGCTTGGTATAAAGTCTGGTTGCTATCAGTGCAACTGCTAAGAGTAGTGCTGTCATTAGTGGCTATGCTATTGTGGGGATTATACAGAGTTTGAGTTTTCTGACCAGAGTTGTATATAGAGAAACGATCGCAAAGTAATTTAATATTTAAAAATTACCTAATTCTCAAGAATAATTAATACTTAAGCAAATAAAATCTATCTAAAGATACTAATGTGAATGATTATAGAATTACTTTAAAATATACAATAGATACCAGAGAGGAACAAAAGTAATATCTTGTGACAAACTATTACTCGAAATATATTCAATAATTACGCAAAATTAGGAAATAACATAGACGCATTTGCCGAGCGTCTCCTGATCCCAGCCTCTGGTAGAGAATAGAAGCAGCTTGCCCCAAGGTTCTTGCGTAAGTCCCAATATTGTGAAACCATAGCTTGTGACTTGTTTATACAACTGCGACTAGCCTTTCTTTAGTCTCACTCCAGAAAAAAGTACTGGTAAGGATCATGAAGCGATTTCTAAATTTAGGAAACAATCAGAAACCATCTAATCGTCGTCTGTGGCTCCTGCTTTTAGGACGTACTAGTTTGGCTCTGGGTGGGGTTCTGCTGGTTGGAATTGGAGTTGGTGCTTGGTGGGCTAGAAACTATGTATATAATGATTTAGCACCGTTAGTCCAGCAAAATCTTCAGCAATTGCTTGGGCGTCCGGTAAAAGTTGGGAAAGTTGAACGTTTTTCGCTCTCTAGTCTGAGATTTAGCTCTCTATCGATACCAGCAACTCCCAGCGATCAAGATCAGGTGGTAGCAAAAGCTTTGGAGGTGCAGTTCTCGCCCTTGGAACTCCTCTTTAACCGAAAACTAGCATTAAATGTCACGTTAGTTCAGCCCAATGTTTACATTCAACAGGATAAAGATGGTCGTTGGGTGAGAGCGCAAGTTAAGGCTGCTGAAGGACAAGGCTTTATTCAAACTGAGTTGCAGACACTTCAAATTCAAGATGGCGATGTCGAGTTGATGCCATTCGCCGCACCAACTAAACCGAAAGGCTCAGTAATATTAGATCAAGTTGGTGGTGTTGCCCGATTTTCAGATCGAAATCAAAGGATCGCTTATGACATCAATGCTCAACTCGCTAGGGGAGGCGGTGTTAAAATCGTTGGCGAAACACAAGTAAAAGCTCAACAAACTAGCCTGAAGCTGCAAGCACAAAATTTACAAGCATCAGAGATAAGTCGATTAATTCAGTTGCCGATCGCTTTGCAAGCAGGATATTTAAATGCTGACTTAGGGGTTGAGATTCCAGCCAAACTGTCACAAATAGCAGTTACGGGAACAGCTACAGCTAATCAAGTTACTGCTAAAATTCAAAATATTCCTCAGCAGGTTTCTAATTTTAATGGGAATTTTGTATTTCAGGGTCAAACAGTTGCTTTAAATAATCTGACTACGAATTTTGGTAAGGTTCCCATTCTAGCGAATGGAACAATTAATAGTAAAACAGGTTTTAATGTCTCGGCTCAGATAAAACCTGTTAGTGCAAAAAATATTCTAGACACATTGAATGTAAATTCGTCAGTCCCAGCTAGTGGCGAAATTCAAGCAAATATTCAGGTACGTGGCTTACTTGGGCAACCAGTTCTTAGCGGTACAGTCAGCAACACAAAACCTATTCAAGTTGACCGCGTTCAATTTAAAAGCGTCAATACTGATTTCCGCTTGAATGTATCTCAAACTGCATCTCAAATTGCTCTTTCCAATCTGAAAATAGTCCCCGCAGCCGGTGGTGAAATTACAGGCGGCGGTGAAGCTAATGTGGGAGTTAAAAATGATGTAATATTTAATGCCCAAGCGGATGGAATATCAGGGGATATACTAGCACATAGCTATGGCTTTACTTTACCGATCGCAGTTGGGAATGTTTCAGCAAAAGCCCAAATTTCTGGCTCACTTGGCAAACAGCCCTTGAAACTTGATATTACTAGTGTTCAGGTGACACCGCCAGCCGGGGGGCAAATAACAGCCAATGGTCAAATTCAACTGGCTCCTGAAGGTCAAGTAGGCGTAAATATTCAAGCTCAAGGTATCCCAGGAAATGCGATCGCTCAAGGTTATGGCATTTCAACTCCGATTAATGTTGGTGGTATATCTGCGAAGGCCAAAATCTCTGGTTCTTTAGGTAGTCCGTTAAACGTGAATGTGGCTCGCGTTCAGGCAAATCCAGAGGTGGGAGGGCAAGTCACAGCCAACGGTCAACTTCAGCTTGCACCCAAAGGTAGAGTATCATTTAATGTGCAAGCAGAAAATTTACCAGGGGATGCGATCGCCCGAGCCTACAAAACTTCACCCTCGATCACCATTGGCAAGGTATCGGCAAATGCGAATATTTCCGGCACTCTGAGTAATCTGCAAACAGTAGCGCGGGTGCAAGCGCCTACCGCCACCTATCCCACTAGCGGACGAGTTGTTGTTACCAAACAAGGACAGAATATCGTTTTCCCCGATGCCGTTTTGAACGTAGCAGGTGGGACAATCAGGGCTAGTGGTCAACTTGCACAAGAACGCTGGCAAGGAGTTGTTAACACTTCGGAAATTCAACTCAACCGTTTCTCACCACAACTGCGAGGACGACTCAATAGCAACATTCAGTTATCAGGCACAACAAAATCTTTCCAGCTTGCAGATATTCGCGCCGCCGGAGAAATCCGCCTTCCCCAAGGGATAGCGCTGCTAGAAAAACCCCTGACAGCACAATTTAAGTGGAATGGACATCAGATTATAGTTGAAAACGCAAGTACCCCAGGAGTGAGTGCTAATGGTGCGATCGCTATTCAGTCTCCACCAACTGGCGCACCCCAAATTGCCGGATTTAATTTAAATGTACTGGCACAGAATTTCAACTTAAAAAATACTGGCTTTAAAGTTCCTGGTGACGTCGCAGTAGCAGGGCTAGTTGATTTTAATGGAAAAGTTACAGGTACTCCAGATGTTCCCCAAGCTAATGGTAATATCCGGTTGCGGAATTTCCAGGTAAGTAACTTGGCGTTTGACCGACTTTTAACCGGAAACGTGAATTTTCAAGGGGGACAGGGTGCAAGTCTGCAACTAGCTGGGAAGCAAGATCGGATTGCGCTGAACCTGGGTGCAGATTATCGTCCCACTTCATTTTTAGTTAAACGTGATGGCGCACTCACCACAGGGAGAACAGAGGGAGATAACTTGCTCATCAACGCCCAACAGTTTCCTATAGCTCTGATTGGGGGCTTTTTACCGAACAATCAATTGAAACCACTGGCGGGGCAACTATCGGGGAATTTAGTTGTCAATCTTAATAATTATGCCGTTGCGGGGGATGTGGCGATCGCAGCGCCTCGTGTTGCTAGAGTGGCAGCAGATGAATTTCGCGGTACGATCAATTATGCCGATGGTACTGCTAGCTTGGCTAATGGTCAATTGCGGATTGCAGATAGCAACATCGCCTTGAGTGGAAATGTGAAAACAGGGAATGACCCGCAATTTCAATTCCAAGCTAATTTTTATCAAGCCAAAATCCAGAGACTTTTACAAGCGTTCAATGTCTTCAACTTTCAAGATTTTAATACCGGGTTGCAGCCTCCGAAGTTGGCTAAAGCAGAAGTACTTAACACTGAATCTATCAGTTTGCCCGATGCAGATTTGAAAACACAGTTAGCATATTTCTCAAAAGTTACCGCATTGGCAGCAAAACAACAACAAGTAGAGACAAAACAAACTCTATCTTTGCCCACCCTTGCAGAATTAACGGGTGCTTTAAGCGGAGCAATTACAGCGAATGGCTCATTAAAATCTGGGTTGAATGTCGGCTTTAATTTTCAAGGTGCTAACTGGCAATGGGGTGAATACTCCATCAATCAAGTCATTGCTCAAGGTACTTTTGCCGATGGTATTGTGACACTTTCGCCCTTGAGTATTGGTATCAATCAAGGATTGGTGGCGTTTTCAGGACAGTTAGGAACTGAGCAACTATCTGGTAAGTTAAATGTAGCAAGTTTACCTTTATCACTTTTAGAGCCTTTTATCCAAAAATACCCCATAGATATTACTGGGAAAGTGAATGCTGATGCCACATTAGCAGGTAGTTTAAAAGACCCTAGTGTGAAAGGACAAGTGGCGATCGCGGATGCGACTCTCAACAAGAAACCTGTGCAAACAGGAAAAGTGAACTTTGATTACAACAAAGCTCGCTTGAATTTTGATAGTACCTTATTAGTCACAGGAACGCAGCCAGTTGCGATTACAGGTACTGTACCGGCTCCTTTGCCTTTTGTGGCAGTGCAACCAGATAGCAATCAAATCAACATCAATGCCAATGTGCAGAATGAAGGATTGGCACTGTTAAACGTGTTTACCAACAATCAAGTCGCTTGGGTAGACGGTCAAGGAAAAGTAGATTTAAATGTTCAAGGTACTTTAAAAGAACCAATTATCAACGGAAATGCCACACTTAATAATGCAACTTTTCGCAGCCAAGCTTTATCTGATCCTCTCACGAATGTCACAGGAACAGTACAATTTAATGGTAAAACGCTGAATGTCGCAGGTATCCAAGGCACGTACAATAAAGGGCAAGTCACAGCATCAGGCATCCTGCCAATTTTTACTCCTGGGCAAGCCGCAGCGAATCCCCTAACAGTATCAATCGCAGATAAACTCAATTTTAAGGTTGCAGGATTGTATCAAGGCGGTGTCGGCGGCGATGTCGTGATTCGCGGAACAGCGTTAAAACCTGTAATTGGTGGACAGATTAAACTGAGTAATGGTCAGGTGATTATTGGAAACTCGGCTACTGCTAATAAAAAATTAGCAGCTACAGCTGAAGCTAATGCTAACGTCATAAACAGAGAAGAGGTTAACGCTAACGTCACACCTACGGCAGAGAATAGCGCTAACCCAGTGATTACAGCCAAGACTAGCACCACTAGCGCAGTCACTCCACCCAATTTACCTATAGAGTTTGCAGATTTAAAGTTGACTTTAGATAAGGGTATTCGTGTTACCACTCAGTCCCTATTGAGCTTTGTACCAGGAGGAGCAGCATTGAGTCAGCCCCTATTGAGCTTTGACGCTAAAGGCGACTTGACCATTAATGGTACATTAGCCAAGCCGCTTCCTGAAGGAGTCATTCGTTTGACAGGAGGAGGACTGAGCTTATTTTCCACTCAGTTCGCCTTGGCGCGGGGCTATGAACAAACTGCGCGGTTTATTCCTAGCCAAGGACTTGACCCGACCCTAGATGTGCGACTTACCGCAATTGTACCGGAAACATCGGCAAGAAACAGTCAAACTTTGGAATCACCATTGTCTTCTGAAGTCAGCGATGTTTCTGTAAACAACTTTGGGACTTTAAATAGCGTTACCGTTCAAGCCAGGGTGAACGGGCCAGCTAGTGAATTGACCGACAATCTGGAACTGACGAGCGAACCCAGCCGTAGTAAGGGAGAGATAGTTGCTCTGCTGGGTGGCTCAATTCTGAATTCTTTCGGTCAAACAGATGCAGGCCAAGGGCTGACTAATTTCGCTAGTTCGACCATTTTAGGTGGTTTACAAGGAACGATCACTGCGATCGGACAGGCTGTAGGTTTCAGTGAGTTTCGGATATATCCGACTCCATCTACTAATAATAATAAAGCAGCGATCGCTTCAGTTCTTAATTTATCAGCAGAAGGTGTGTTTGACATCAATAGAAATGCATCTGTTTCTTTATCACATGCTCTTTCTAACAATGATGACTCTTTCGTTTACAATTTGCTCTATCGACTTAATGACGAAATTCTCATGCGAGGCTCAACTAATTTGGGGGATGAAAATCAGTTCCAAGTTGAGTATGAAACCCGATTTTAGATTACAGCTATTTTGTAGTCCTTTTAGGCTTTTATTAATTATCCTTTGATTGTAAATAGACCATATTGTAGGGGTTTAGCAATGCTAAACCCCTACGAAAGATGTGGCTTTTCACTGATACATATTTACTATTTATTGTCAATGTGTAAGTCCTATATTTGATCCTCCCTAACCTAACCGTTCTCAAAAAGCCGGAAATTAGAGTAAGGTTATGCGATCGCTCCATTAATTGCTTCTTCTTGACCAACTAAAGATAAGTAAGGTGATTTTAAATACTTACAAGCTGCGGCGATCGCATCCTTGGCACTCACAGCCGCAATCAATTCTTGGAACTTGGTGTCAAAATCAATTCCTAAGCCCAAAATTTCATACCAGCCGTATATTTGAGCAATTTGCCCGTTTGTTTGTTTACCCAAAGCGTACTGCCCCAGAATCTTATTTTTAGCAGCTTGCAGGGCGCTTTCGGATACTTCTGTCGTACACAATAAATCTACCTCTGTACGCAGTCCCTCTAGGGCAATGCTAGTATTTTCCGGTGCTGTACCCATGTAAACCACAAATGACGCTGGAAATAGCCTTGTGGAGTAAAAGGCGGATACTTCGTAAGCTAAACCTCGTTTTTCTCGCAATTCCACAAACAAGCGGCTAGAAAGCCCATTTCCCAAGTAGGTACATAGCAACTTTAGTGAGGCGTAGTCAACAGAACTTACCGATGTTCCCAAATAACCGAGCATCACAATTGATTGTTGTGTCTGTACTGGCTTCAACCTTACCTGCGGTTCCACCTTAATTTCAGGTAAATTTAGTATTGGCAGTGCTTGGGCTGTAGCTTGCCAATCACCAAAAACTTCTTCTACCAACGCCACTGCATCTGTGGGTGTGACTCTCCCCGCAATACTAATTACTAGATTATCTGGACGAAAATAAGTTTGGTGATATTCCACTAAATCCGCACGAGTTAAGCGGCTCATCGTGGTTTCATCACCCAGCACTGACATAGAATAGGGATGATTTTGGTACATTACCTGCCGCATTTGTTCAAAGGCGACATTGAAGGGTTGCTCTTTTTGGGAACGAATATCTTGGAGTGCTAAACGTCTTTCTAATTCCACTTGAGTTTCGGGAAAAGTAGGCGATCGCAAAATCCGCCCTGCCAATGCTAAAATTTCCGCAAAATCGGATGTTACTGTTTTCAGAGATAGCAAAAAATAATCAGTACTGGCATCTGTACTCAAACTCGCCCCTACAGACTCAACAATTTCGGCAATTTCCAAACTAGAAAGACCATCGCATCCCTTTGTCATCACTGCTGATAGCAAATGTGCCAACCCTGCTTGCTCCCGGTTTTCGTGACAACTACCGGCACGCACAAAGATTCGCGCCGCAATAATATCCGCAGCAGGATTTTCTGCCACCAGTACGACAATGCCATTGTTCAATACAGTGCGATGGATAGGCGATTTTTGCAGCAAGGTTGTCATTTGTCCTTTGTCCTTTGTCATTTGTCA
>NZ_JBTYKD010000219.1:0-8171 GCF_054880495.1 Nostoc sp. | reverse complement strand
ATCTGTCAAGTATTTTTTCTAGGCAGTCTCTCATGCTTATTTTGTTTGATTTGTCAAGTTCACATTATACCAAATTAGATGAGCTTACCCTGGCTTTGATGCCTCGACTAATTAACCTGATACAAAGGCTAACCAGTGGTGCAGTTTTGCGACCAATGACCATATCGCCAAGTTTGATTAACTTTTCAACATCACTGCTGTCAATTTGGGTGATGGTTCCCTCCAAAGCTTTTGGTGATGGCTCAATCAGAATTTGGGGGTAGATTTGTTTAACTAAGGCAATGTGCGATCGCGGACAACGATAACAAATTGATAGTGGCAACTCTACAGCATTAGTACGGCTGACAATGTTCTCGTAACTCTTGTTATCAGCCCCCGCGAAACCCATGATGGCTTGACGCGGATCGGCAACTGCTAGAATACGCCCAGTTGACCCCGCAAGGATTAATGCGAGTTCTAACTGTGCGGCGTTCAAATCCTGGGCTTCATCGACAAGTACGAATTTATACGGCTTAAACCATTTAGCCTCATTTAATTTCCACTTTACAGGCAACCAAATCTGATCAGTGAAGTCCAAACACTCCTTCTTAATCGCCTTTTGCTCACCAATACTTAAGCAATACTCAATCCAACGGGCTATAAGGTCAGGTTCCCAAACATCATCAATTTCAAAGTGAGATGCGATCGCCTGTATTGTCTCCTGTGTTGGCTGCTGGTTGGTAAGTCTTACTAGGTCAACTAATTTAAGAAAGTCGTTATTATTGCCGATAATTTTCTCAGCTTTTAATCTACCAACTGGATTACCACGTTTAGCAATTAAGTCTAAGTCTTGGGCAATGCGTTTGTACTTTTGCCCAGAAACCTCAACATCATAACTACTCCTAATTCCAAGCTCCTTTTTTACCAGTGAAAAACCTGCACTGTGTAGAGTACTAATCGACTCTTTCCAAGCTTGCCCGAACTTCTTAATCAAGTCCTGGGCGTTCATCTTACCAAATACACAGATTTTAATTTCACTGGGTCGTAAGCCTGATTCCTCAAGGGTTTTAGCCACAATCTTAAGTGTGGTACTTTTACCAGATCCGGCAACCGAGTTGCAGCAGCCGTGTCCGTTTCCTCTAAGAATCCAGTCAGCGATCGCTATCTGATATTTAGAAGGGACAAACCCAAACTTTGCAGTGTACGCCGCAATTTCAGCATCAGATAATTGCCGCTCTTGAGGCTCTATCTCAATCGTCCCTTGCGCGTCTTGTAGACAAGAAACTGGCTTGTCTTGCAAAGTTGCTCCTCTTGGGGAGACCCCAGACGCTCGCGGACTCGCTAACGCTCCGCTATCGCTTTTAGCGTCTCCCCAACTCTTGGAGACGCTGCGCGAAGGGAGAAGACCGCAATGCAGCGCTTAATTCACCACCAGATAAGGATTCTATAGCTAGTTTAATTTGTGCTAACTCATCCGGGTTGAGCTTATCTAACGCAGAGATGATGGCTTCAAATGGGCTGCATTGTCCATCCAGCGATCGCGCGAACTTTTCTATTTCCTCTAAGAATATCTCAGGCACTCTTACCGCTTTAGTTGGCAGATGTTGCCACGTCGTTTTTTGCTTAGTTAAATGCTCAGTTTGAGGATGTGGATTAGGCATAGTAATTTGAGTAAATACTATTATTAAATAATATCTTATATCGTGTGTACACTCGATAAATTTTAATTAAAGTATATTTTGTGGAGAGAGTGATAAGTGACAAATCGCTTACGCGAAATGAAGAAATAAGGTTGCTTTGCAGTTTGTTTATTGACTCCCTCCTTCTCCTTCGGAGACGCTACGCGAACGTCGGTCGATGTCCCCCTCCGCCCCAAGGGGAACGCTCATCGCCGCAGGGCTACCCCGGCTGCTTTACCCGGATTTCTCACCACATCTCTCAAAACCTTGTGCTCTTGAGCAGGGGAGCAGGGGAGCAGGGGAGCAGGGGAGAGATTTGTACAAGTTCTTTCCCCTCTGCCCCTCTGCCCCTCTGCCCCTCTGCCCCTCTGCATTTCAAGCTTGTGAGAAATGCGGGTTTAGGATGGCTACGCGCGTCAAGGGCTGCGCGAGTGGCGGGAAATCGTTGCTTCGCATTTTTATATCTGGGGACACCCCAGACCCCACCGCCACCCTTGACCCACTCCGCATGAAAAAAATAGCCGGGGTTTTTCTTGGCTGGTCGTTTCGTTAGGAGTTTCGGTTTATGCGTTCAGTTCCATTTGCGTTCGTTGCTTCGTTGGCTGCTGACTTTGAGGCGGTCGATTGTTTCTGGCGGGAGTCTGACGTGTCTTTTACTGGGTTCGTGGCTGAGGTGTGGTTTAGTGAGTTGCGTTTGGCTGGTGAGTTTGCTACCAAGTGGGCGGCAGTTGTCGGTTACGCGGTCAAGGTGCGCTGTCCTGCTGCTGGCCCTGGTCGGTTTGTGGTTTCGGTTCCTGTCGTTGTGCCAGTGGGTCAGGTCAAGCTTGGTTGGCCTAGTCGTGGTTCTAGGTTGCAGCTAGTTCGTTAGTTGTTTGGGCGGGGCTTCGGCCCTGCTTTTTTTTGGGATAACAGCAGTAGCTAACAACTGCGATCGCTCGTCTCTGCCTCACAACTCAAGCAAGCGATCGCCATCGTTTTCAAGAGAACCAAAGTAAGGCAATAGTTCAGCAGAAGTCAACAACTGCGTAGGCGCAGCCCGCCGCAAGCAACGCAACGATATCACTGCTATCTGGTCGCTTGACCATCACGCCCGTTAGGGCGGGCTGTCCCCCCTTTGTTATTGAGAATCCCTGCATGGGTGGTCAAGTCTATAAATTAAGCTGTTGCTTCGCATTTCTATACCCCTCCGTGCTTCGCACCGAGGGAGTGCTACGCAAAGACCGTTTCGGCATTTTATCACCTCCACTTCGTTCCGGTGATATGCCTACACTTGGGGTCTTTGCTCCGCAATGGCACAGACTCCACTTCGTTCCGTCCGTGCAGGAGGAAAAAGAAAGAGAAAAAAGAAGGGGTAAGGGTATCTCCGGGTGGTTGATGGCGGTGTGCCACAAGTCCCTCAAAAAAACAAGGATTGGGTAACAGATCCGGAAATATTACCCAGCTTCGAGTGCGTCTACTTTGGTGGTTGCTCCACCTGGCAGGTTTCCACTTTGGTTTGAAAACCAAAGGCGATCGCTGATTGCCCGAATGGATGAACGAAGTAGGCCAACCGAAACAACTTGAACTTTTTTAAAAACTGATGGTAGCTGCCGACCTACCCAGGCAGCTGCCACACGCTGCCCCCTCCGCGATTGCATTTTCTATTAACTTATCTCAGTCTCAACATTGGTTTTAACGATACCTTCTCTACGAGAGGCTTCGCCAACGCCAACGCCAACGGTAACGGTAAGCTGCGCTAACGCAACTCTTACAGCATCCCTAATAAATTGACCCATAAAGCCTTTATCTTTACCCTCTGCCAAACTTCGTAACAATTCTGAATCTTCCTCATAGAGCCTGACAGTAATCGTTTTTCCTGCCAAGACCCCTTCGTATTGGTTATGTCCCTCTGGGTTGCTTATATGACCTTTAGGCGCACCCCTTTTCTTTACTTGCGGTGATTTCTTATTAACCATATTTACCAGGTGTACAAGGCTTTTTAATCTTAGCTTATCACCACCACACAAGGATTATAACAATGTAAAGCATTGTAAATTAACCTTGTGTACGAGCTAAAAATATATTACCATGTGTACATGGATAAAAAGACCCGGCTACCAACCGGGCGCTCATCAAAAATAAATCTGATCTTATTATGACCATTCAAGCACCATCTTCTACAAGTCAATTAGCGCTCACCCTTGAGCAGTTCGTTAACAAGGCTGAAGCATTCTTACAAAACCATTACACAGTCGGCAGTGAAGCAACAGATATTCAACAGATTTTAAAAGCGATCGCTTTACTTCAGCTAGATGTTGACAACGAAGCCTTAGAAGCAGAGTTCGAGTTAGTTCAAGAAAAACGAGATTTATTAAACGACTACTACAACTCAGCTTGGTTCTAACCACACACGGGGGGCTATGGCTCCCCAACAGCAAACCAATTAAAAACTAAGGCTTAATCATGAACCTCAACGAATACCCAACCGCGATCGCTAAACTGCAATACCAAGTTTTTGGGTTTGACATAGCAATAGAGCAAGCCCAAATGACCATTAAGCAGATTGAAGCGGAAATTGATAACGAAATTGCCTTTGATGCCACACTCCGCAATGATGCCCAACGCAAGGCCAAACGCCAGCAACTGCTTGATGAACATCCCCAGTATTGGGAACAGCAGGAAATATTGAGCTTAAACAAAGGTAAGCGTGAGTCAACCTTTATCGAACTATGTCTGCGTCGCAATGAATTCTCAGTTTTGAAGCTCGAAAAACGGGAAGCGATCGCCCGATTAGAACTGCAAGCCAATAGTTAAACCTGACTGCCCCGGCATTGAACCGGGGCGCGACCCAAATATGACATCAGGTGGTTGGCTTCTCGCTCGGCTCCAGTTGCCCTGGTGCAGTTGTCGCTTTTTTAGTTTGGCTTGTCTGACAAAGTTAAACCCTGGTCATTGTGGCCAGGGTTTGTTTTTGGTTATTAGCTGTTAGCGTAGGCATCGCCTCTGCTTTTAGAATTTGGCTCCATAATCTCGCATCGCCTGAATTACTGCGTCATACTTTTGAGTAGGAATATCAGCAGTTTTTTCTAGATGAAAACCTGCCAGAACTGACCTGACATCTGATTCAGACAGTTGTAATTCATTCCTTGCGATCGCCCACAATCTTTTTGCTTGAGGTTCGGTTATGGTTTGTACACCCGATACTCCAGCCATATCATGTAATATCGACCCTTCCTTACCATTACTAGGTTTTTGAGTTAAACCAGCCTCTTGTCTAATTTCTTTGGCAATTTTGCGTTTAGTTTCTTGCCAATCCTGGCTGTTAGGTTCAAACACAGTGATATCTAATAAGCAAAGAGTGTTATATCTGCGCCCATACGATATTTGTATCCCTATTTCTTTAGCATCATTAAAATCCTTTGGTAGGGGAAAAACAGAATCTATCTGTTCACCGCTTTCATGTCGCAGGCTAGAAAGTAAGCAGTATCTACTTTCTAGGAATATCATCTGATGAGCGATCGCTAATCCACAGGCTGAAAGTGCAGGTGTGATTTTTGGCTGAATTTCTTCTAATTCAGCGTATGTAAAACTGATTTCCCTACCTGATTTAGTAGGGATTTTCACATTTCGATTAGCCAAAATAGCCGGGATTTCAGATTTAGCTTTGGCGAGGGCTGCGTTAAGTTGTGGTGTCGGTGTCATAGTTACAAATTCTTAGAGGAAATAGTTGGAGGGCGAGCGCTTTGAGGGGCGATCGCTGTTGGTTTACTCGCCGTCTTCTTTCAAGTCATCAATGCAGTTTTCAACTAATGTCATGGCAGTTTCTAAGCTGTTGCCAAAGTTTTCATGCCAATGGAGAAGCTCATCTTTACTTTCAAAAACCTTGTTTAGTTTCTCCAAGCATTCATTGAGTAGGGCGTAGGCGTAGCCCGTCGTAGACATCGCTTGTTCAAGTGTCATTGTTTTGCTCCTGAGTGAGGTGTTAAAATAAAGTTGCCCGATGGAATGTGCATAAGTGATCTTTGGTCGGATACGTTTGTGCTTTTCCCGGACTCAATACCCTCTCTTATGGCTGTGGGCTGGCGGCCAGAAATGTCTTACAAGGGGTTTTACCCTTACGGGTTCGGTAGTTTCTCATGGGGGGAACCCCCAAGACCGAACTACCTCACCAGTCCGCCAATTCTGGCTCTGGTTCTTCTTGCAAAGTTGGGCGCACGGAAACCGTGACGCGCCGACTTTGCGCTAAATCAGGGTCAAATTCCCATTGCTTACCTCGCGTCTCTATTTCTGCTGCATCTTTACGATTTGTCCAGCAGTATTCGTATTGGCGTAAAGTTTCAGCACCTAAATATTTCCAAACTGCAAAGATGTGTTTATCTGGAATCTGCCCCTGAGTTTTTGTGTTGAGCATCAGGTGCTTGGTTGCGATCGCATCCTGTGCAAACGCCTTCTCAATACCAGAGTAAGCGTGACAAGTGCAGGTTACTTCATATCTGTGAAGCTTGAGTTCATAAAAATCACCCGTATTACCTTTGGCAATAAGTTCATCCCAATCGCTGCCGGGTTCTAATTTGTAGGGGTCAGCCTTTGACCAGCAGCGCTCTATCAAAACTTCTACATAGTCGATTTTTGAGATAAAGCGAGATATGCCGCGGATTTTAACAGTTTGTCCGCGCTTGATAATTTTATTGAGGATGTGGAGGTAAACAACATTCTTGTAAAGGTCAATCCCGACTTTTACCTGTTCTGCTGACCATCCCCATTTTGTTAGTAAAGCCTTTGTATTTTCTAAGCTGTAGAGGTGGCGTAAAGCATAATCTTCGCCGTTGTTTTCATGCAGTAAAGATTGATGGAAAACAGAATAATTGTAGTTAGCGCGGGTGTGTGCGTTAGCGGAGCGTACCGCAGGTCTCGCAGAAAATCTTGCTGTAGCCATTGGTCGGATACCTTGTATAAGTCCATGTATACATGGTATCATATTTCTGCCATGTATACAAGGGTGTTATGATGAGTTTGGAAAATATTTTTAAGCTTATGAAGAGAGAGAAACCTTACGAAGTTCAGCAGGGTGAAGGGGGGCTATTTCTGCCATCTGGGGAAGAGCCGATAGATAGCCCTAATGTCCAAGTTAGGATGCCTGGATCTCTATATCAAAAATTTGTTGCTGCTGCTGGAGACAAGAAGGCTGCTTGGATTAGGCAAGCGATCGCTGAGAAGCTCGAAAGAGAAACCTGATTAATATTCGCCGCGAGGTGCGACGAGACGGCAGCGTGAGTTTAACGCTTTAAGTATTTGACTATAGAAAAAGCGATCGCCCCCTCAAAGCGATCGCTTATTAACTAAACCCAGTAATAATTGCTGTAAGGCTTAGGCGTATTCTGTACCGTAAACTCCCAAATCTTTCGGCGTGGACTTTGTGACCAACTCACATGAACTGATTTATCCTTGCCGTAGTAATAGATAGAGTCATAGTTAAGAGTTCTCAAAAACCCAATAACTTTTCTACTGTCAACTCCTACAATTTTAAAATCACAAGCAGCGCCCAGATGTTTGCAGTAATAATTGCCTTTGGCGTTCCGCTCGTGTGCCGCGTGTTGGTCAACTTTTATGCAAATGCGCGATTTGTCACGGTTTAAAAACTTTAATAAATCCTTACTGCAAAAGCCATAAGTGAGCTTAAAATTCTCAGCGCCGAAGCGGTCAATAACTGGGATGAGGATAGAAACTTCCAGGTTGATTAAAGCTTGCACACTCTCTGAATTCTCAGGATAAGGATTGATGAGGTTTGAGTATTTAGCGTAGGTCTGTGAACAGGTGCAGAGTTCTTGGAGCATTGGGGGGTGGGTGGGGGTGGCAGCGGTGGTTGATTCTTAGAGGAAGGGAGAGTGATCGCTGTAGTTGCGATCGCGGAAACTAATTACTGAATGCCGTTGATAAATTCCTTGTAAATGCCAATATCTATAGCCAAGCCTTTAACTCTTCGCCTAACTCCGGTTCTAGCGTCATTAAGCGGAACTGAATCTTCATCCTCTGTTTGTTCAAGGTGAATTAATAAGTCAATAGCTTTTCTCAGCCCCTCGAGCTGGTAAAGATCGTATTCTTCATCTGTATGAACGGTGTCGTAATTCATAGCTTCGCCCTTGTTCCTTGGTCGGGTACACCTATATTATAACACAAATATCCATGTATACATGGTATAATTAAAGGGTAGGATGAAGTTTAATTAAAGATATGAACCTTGCAATTTTTCTAAAAAATTACAGTGCGATCGCTTTCACTGGTTCCCGCAAAATGATTGCAGGTCAAGCAAATCAAATTGATTTTGTGCTTGATAACTGTGCTACTGAAATGTTAGTAGGTGTAACGACCTGCAATACTAATCGCTCAAACCTGCAATCAAGACATTTTCAAACCAGGATTATTTGCAACTATAATTACCCTTCAGCCAGGATTAATTGCAACTGAACCAGGATTAAATGCAACCAACCTGCAATCATCCATTTGAACCAGGATTAATTGCAACTATAAATACTT
>NZ_JBTYKD010000218.1:0-34603 GCF_054880495.1 Nostoc sp. | reverse complement strand
ACGCTTCGCGGAAGTCCCCATCTTCTCTGCGAGACGCTACGCGAACAAGGTATTCCTAAGATGGGGATTGTGAGCACAACGACCGCGCTCTGTTACCACGGGGGATGAGGATTACATCTGGAATTGATTTTTTACTTTGTAAAAACAAATTCTGGATGGATGACGAATCCCCAGGATTTTCTGGTAAGGTAATTACTATCTTGACCCTCCGGGTTCAAAATCGCTCTTTGTTCGCGTAGCGTCTCCCTTAGGAGAGGGAAACCCTCAAGACCGCGTTTTTCACCACCAATGCCATAAGCGAAAACCAAGCTGCATAGGTAAGTGTCGCAAGAGAACCCCTCTCTTCCTCTTCTCTTCTCTTCTCTTCTCTTCGAGAGGCTGCGCCAACGAGAGGCTGCGCCAACGAGAGGCTGCGCCAACGACTTCGCTCAGGGTCAAAGATTTGGGTGTTGGGAACCAGGACTCCTGACAAGAGGAGGGAATGTCAGACCAAAAAAATTACGGAGTAATTGATGGCTATTCCCGATGAATTGGGAGAGCTACGACTTCAGGCTTACGCAAGTCTGAGTAGTTCACATTTTCCATATAAAACCTCAAACCTAAAGTTTTTCTGAAATTTTTGATGGTTTATTAGGGCGTATTTATTTACTAGTTGCTGAAATGGACACTTGGCTAGGACGGAAACCGTTTTTGCCAGTGTCCTTCTCGGCTACTAATAATTTTAGTTTAGCGCATAGGCAGCTTGCAGCGCCCAGATGATTAGAGCCGCGATCGATCCCAGAAGCAACACGGTAGAGATAGTGACTACTTTTGGGGAATCTGCACCCTCAAATTTCATAATTCCGCGATTTAAGTCGGACACAGCTTTGTAATCCTCTTCTGTTGGAGCCTGAAACATTTGTCCGTTTTGATTGTAGTCTTTCTATTTACGGATGATGTTAAACTCCTAATATTATTTAAGGGAGTGGGGGAGGAGGGGAGATGAGGGGGAGTGAGAATTTTGGACTTTAGATTTTGGATTAAAGAATTGAAATTTAATCCAAAATCTAAAATCCAAAATCCAAAATTGAATTGCCCAATGCCCCATACCCAATATTGCTCAATATGTACTAAAATCAAGGACTTGAGTCACAAAGAGAGCAATCATGGCATCCATCCGCGAGTTGCACCAACAACTAGTTACAAAAGAACGTTCTGCCGTTGAAATTACCCAAGAAGCTTTAGACCGTATTCAAGCGTTAGAGCCGAAATTGCACAGCTTTTTATGTGTTACCGCAGAACGGGCATTAGAGCAGGCGGGTGCTGTGGATTCCAAAATTGCTGCGGGAGAAGAAATTGGGCTATTAGCAGGGATTCCAGTGGGAATCAAGGACAATTTATGTACCAAGGGAATTCCTACCACCTGCGCTTCCCGGATTTTGTCAAATTTCGTGCCGCCTTATGAATCAACGGCGACGCAAAAACTGGCAGATGTTGGGGCGGTAATGGTAGGTAAAACCAACTTGGATGAGTTTGCAATGGGTAGTTCCACAGAAAACTCTGCCTACCAAGTCACGGCTAATCCTTGGGATTTGTCACGAGTTCCAGGTGGTTCTTCTGGGGGTTCTGCGGCTGCCGTGTCAGCCGAAGAATGTGTGGTTGCTCTCGGTTCTGATACTGGCGGTTCGATTCGTCAACCTGCATCTTTTTGCGGTGTGGTGGGAATGAAACCGACTTATGGCTTGGTTTCCCGTTATGGTTTGGTGGCTTACGCTTCGTCTTTGGATCAAATTGGGCCATTTGCAAACACAGTGGAAGATGCGGCAATATTATTAAGTGCGATCGCAGGTCATGATCCCAAAGACTCTACCAGCCTGAAAGTTGCCATTCCCAACTACGCCGCCAGCTTACAACCAGACTTGAAACCCAGACGTCAGCTAAGAATTGGGATCATTAAAGAAACTTTTGGTGAAGGGTTGGACTCTGTAGTGGAACAAGCTGTTACCAAAGCAGTAGATCAACTACAAAGTTTGGGAGCAGAGATTCAGATAGTATCCTGTCCCCGCTTTCGCTATGGCTTACCCACCTACTACATCATCGCCCCATGCGAAGCGTCAGCAAACCTGGCTCGTTACGATGGCGTTAAATATGGGTATCGCGCTCCTGATGCGGATAATCTGCTATCGATGTATATTCGTACCCGTGCTACTGGTTTTGGTACAGAAGTCAAACGCCGGATTATGATCGGCACTTACGCACTTTCGGCTGGCTATTATGACGCCTACTACCTGAAAGCCCAAAAAGTCCGCACCCTGATTAAACAAGATTTTGAAAGAGCTTTTGGCGTGGTTGATATCTTAGTTTGTCCCACATCTCCCACTACAGCATTCAAAGCAGGGGAAAAAACTACTGACCCCTTGAGTATGTATTTAACTGACTTGATGACTATTCCGGTGAATCTTGCTGGTTTACCTAGTTTAAGTTTGCCATGTGGTTTTGATGATCTGGGGCTACCGATAGGATTACAACTAATTGGCAATGTGCTGCGAGAAGACCAACTGTTTCAGGTAGCTTACGCTTATGAGCAATCCACTACTTGGCATCTGCGTAAACCGCAAATATCTTGAAAATGGGCATTGGGCATTCTCCTCGTCTCCCTCATCTCCACTCCCCCCGTGCTTTTTAACTAAATCGCTGTACGTCATTTATCAGCCTGATTAGGAACTATTAACTGTTGAATATTGACTTCTGGAGTCAGGGATTTAGATGTAATTCCTCGTTGATTAAGTGTATAAAAAAGACCAGTAGATGCAGCTATTAATAAGAGAATGTAGGTAACAACAAGAGGTATGTATATATTTGTTTTGTTGTCTGAATTCTGATGATTATTATTGGAGTCTTGGCGGACAACATTGCTTATAAGAGTATGTGATAAAGCATTTCCATCCAGTCCTAAAGCATCTCCATAGCGACGGATGAATCCTTGAACAAAAATAGGCTCAGGCAATTCTTCAAATCGTTCTTCTTCTAAAGCTTCCAAAACACCTGCTCTAATCAGTGTTTGAGAGGCTATTTCTTCTATGGGGATGGATTTTTCTTGTCTTACTTGTCGTAACTGTGTAGTTATTTCTTTTAGCTGCTCTACTTGAGCTTGGTTTAAGAGCGTCACAGTCTTTTCCTCTATGGGCTAATTCTACTATTCATTGAGAAGACTTAAATGTGCATACGTATTTTTACTGAATAATTTATTTTAGGGAATTTTTTTGAGAATGGTTTAAGCCTAGATTTTCAAATACTAAAGCTGCTATAAGTAAGTAATTTTACTGTTTTAATACATACTTTTTAAATAAAAAATTAGAGCGAAAAAGTTAATAAGCTGCAATTTCTAATACAAGTATCGTCTCAACTGCTGCTCTGGGCTAGGATAATTGCAGCGTTCACTTCCCCTTAATGGCGATAACAGCAAGTCTGAACCTTACTTTGCGTAAGTTCTACGTAACAAAGATTTTGTAAAAAGTCAAAAATCTTCATCAAAATTCTATTCCGATATATCGTGATATATCAAAAAATATCCTATAGTAGAGAAAGTTGATTTGAGATTCATTTATGTTTAGACACTTTCGGTCACACTTTGGCGCACCTGCATGGGCAGGAGTTAGCGAAGATGATTTATTGCTTGTGAGGTCTTGGTTTGGGCATGGCAAGCATCATGGTAGAGATCATGGCAAACACTTCGGTAATGAAATGTTTGGTCGTGGTTGGGGAGATGAACATCGGACTCGTCGGGGTGACATCAAGTTCATCCTGCTGGAATTGTTATCCGAGCATCCTAGTCATGGTTACGATCTGATTAAAGAGATGGAAACTCGTTACGGTGGTTTCCGTCGCCTCAGTCCTGGCTCAGTGTATCCAACACTGCAATTGCTGGAGGAAGGTGGTTATCTCAAGAGCGCACAGGAAGGTGGTAAGCGGATTTACACGATTACGGATGAGGGTAGACAATTATTGGCAGAACGTGCCCAACAGCAAACTTCAGACTCTCCTTGGGATACTTTTAAAACTTTAGTGACAGGCAAGCCCCAAGAGTTTATTGAGTTGCGAAATGCCGCAACAGAATTAGCTGCTGTGGTGGTGCAGGTTGCTCGCAGTGGCAGTATGGAGCGAATAAATCGCGTGCGTGAGCTTTTAGAGCAAGTTAAACGGGAAATTTACGCGATTTTGGCTGAAAAATGAGTTGGGAGTTAGGAGTTAGAATACAGTTGAGTCCAATATAGACAGACCTAACAAGAACAGCCCCTTCACTTGTAGGGAAGGGGAGTAAGATTCAAAGTCTCTCTGCTTTTAGAACAGAGATCAGATCGATCGCTATAGGGTTCTGTTGACTAATGAAGCGATCGCACTTAAATCTGGCTCGATGAGTGAATTGAGCAATGTCCACAACTGCAAATCAGTAAAATCTGGAATTGCCATAAATGCGCCGACTGACTGCAAAACTTGCGGATCGTGGGTGGATGCTATGCCAATGGTGCGGATATCTGCGCTCACTGCAGAACGAATACCAGAGGGAGAGTCTTCTAAGGCGATCGCTTCTTCTGCTGTAATTGCCAACTTCTTCAGGGCAACTTCATAGGGTGCAGGGTCAGGCTTACCTGCAATACAATCATCCGCTAAAACAACTGTATGGAAAGCTTCTTTTATTCCCAAAACCTCTAGCATAAATTCTGCATTTAATCTAGGGGCATTAGTTACTAATGCACGTTTTAACTGATGTGTATCTGTCCATTCTAGGAGTTCAGAAAATCCACTCAGAGGTTTGAGATTAGAGGCGAGTTTACGGAAAAGCGCCTCTTTTTCGTCTGCAAATTTTTGCCCTTCTGCTGCTGACAATTGTGGCAGAATATCCTTGACAATTTCTGGGTTTAGTCCCCCACTAATTCGGGATTTATAAAATGTCTCGTCAATTTCTATGCTATAATTTAACAGCATTTGCTGCCAAGCTCGGTAGTGTATGGGGTCAGTGTTGACAATAGTGCCGTCTAGGTCAAAGAGAATTGCAGCCAGCATGATTTTTTCGTAAAATGTAAATAATTGTTAACTTTATTTAAATAGTTTACATTGTTTTTTGTCCTTAGTGATTGTTCCTTTGTCAATACATGACTTTTCACGGCATCTAGAAAACCTCTCTAAATCGGGAGCATCTCAGTGAAAGCAAAAATACCAGATGAGAAACAAGATTCTTGTTCCCTCTCCTTACCAAGGAGAGGGTTGAGGTGAGGTTTTACAAGGCTTTTTATTAAAGTGAGATGTGTAAGCAAATGCTAGCCGCTACAAACTTTTTTCACGTTGATGATTTACTAGTGCAGATTTACAACTCTGAACTAGAAATCGCCCAGGATGTTGCCGAAATCGCGCAAAAGCATTTACAGCAAGTTCTCAAGCAACAGGATACAGCTGCTGTATTGTTAGCAACAGGTAACTCCCAACTTAAATTTCTCAATGCTTTGATTGCATTGGGTGATGTAGATTGGTCACGAATTATTCTGTTCCATCTAGATGAATATTTGGGAATTACTGCTGACCATTCTGCCAGTTTCCGGTGCTATATGCGAGAACGTGTAGAGAAGCGGGTTTTTTGTAAGCAATTTCACTATATAGAAGGTGATACATTACAACCAGTGGCAGAGTGCGATCGCTACAGTAAACTACTGCAAGCACAACCAATTGACTTATGCTGTCTTGGTGTTGGCGAAAATGGACATTTGGCTTTTAACGATCCAGCAGTAGCAAATTTTCAAGATCCTTACAGTGTGAAACTAGTAAAACTGGATACAGTGAACCGTCAGCAACAAGTAACTACGGGTCACTTTTTGAATCTAGAAACTGTCCCACAGTATGCTTTTACTGTTACAATCTCGACGATTTGTTCAGCTAAAAAAATTCTCTGTCTTGCTCCAGAAAAACGTAAAGCGAATGTGGTAAAACAGATGTTGGAAGGAGCTATAAGTACAGACTGTCCGGCTTCTATTCTCCGTCAACAATCCCAAGCAACGTTATTTTTGGACATAAATTCTGCTAGTTTGCTTTTTTGAACTTCTCTCTGAATTCTCAGAGGATGTTTTAAAAGTCTTTGGTGATGTATCAAAAATCAAGCTTGTGGAATTCACTCTTCTATAGTAACTCTCTGCTTTTCTATACCTCAACTCCCACGCAGACCATTTGTAGGGACACAGCATTGCTGTGTCCCTACGTGTGTCGTATCCATAGATGCATAGCGCCTACTCTCCGAGTTTTCCAACGTAGTACCCTACGGGTACGAGAACCGCTATATTATGCGCCTACGTGTGTCGTCTATTTAATTCAAATCCTCGTAATAGCCAGGGGCTTTTTAGGAGGTAATGTCTTAAAGCCTATTCTGGACAAAGCTAGTCCAGAAGTTGACACAAACGACGGGTGTACGCCTCGTAGAGTGTGGTGAATACTATTTAGAGCGAGAACCTGTTACATCATTGGGATCTCTATAAGCCCGGACTTGATCGCGATTACGAGCCAGACCTGCTAAACCGGCTAGACCAAGTAAACCTAGCCAACCCCAATTGAAACCGCGATCGCTAGTTCTTTGGGAAGTTGTGATGCCTGTATTCCTGTTAGTACCTGTGGAATCAGTACCTGTTGTGCCACTACCTGTAGTTCCACTGCCTGTTGTACCACTATCTGTTGTGCCACTACCTGTGCTTCCACTATCTGTTGTACCACTACCTGTTGTGCCACTACCTGTGCTTCCACTGTCTGTAGTTCCACTACCTGTTGTGCCACTACCTGTGGTTCCACTGCCTGTAGTTCCACTGCCTGTTGTACCACTATCTGTTGTGCCACTACCTGTAGTTCCACTACCTGTAGTTCCACTGCCTGTGGTTCCACTGCCTGTGGTTCCACTGCCTGTTGTACCACTGCCTGTAGTTCCACTACCTGTAGTTCCACTACCTGTTGTACCACTGCCTGTGGTTCCACTGCCTGTTGTGCCACTACCTGTAGTTCCACTGCCGGAGCTACTGCTACTACCTGTTGTGCCACTGCCTGTAGTTCCACTGCCGGAGCTACTGCCACTACCTGTTGTGCCACTGCCTGTAGTTCCACTGCCGGAGCTATTGCCACTGCCTGTAGTTCCACTGCCGGAGCTATTGCCACTGCCTGTAGTTCCACTGCCGGAGCTACTGCCACTACCTGTTGTGCCACTGCCTGTAGTTCCACTGCCGGAGCTACTGCCACTGCCACTACTGGAGCCTCCGCTGCCTGAGCCTCCGCTTTGGGCAGAAACAGAAGGAGGTAAGGACACAGAAGCGAAACTGATGGCAAAGACACTAGCCAAAACAGCTTTAGATAAATCAAAATGCTTCATAGTTGTGGTTCCTTTTATGTTCTAGATCTCTGTGGTTGATTGATTTTTAAAACTGATATCGTCTACTCAATCGACTGCTAAATTAGGTAAATTTTGACAAAATATATTGAGGAATCTTTCACCTACTTTCTTTTGGAATAATTAAAACCATTTGAAGATCCTACAACAACTGATTATTCGTCAAAGTCAAACCAATTCATAATAAGTAATTACTAATTTATGATTAGGAAGGAACGACCAAGGTCGCTTGTTCACAACAAACAAAGAATAATAAAAAATTAGATTCAGTTGCATGCATCATAAATTTTAATTATTTATTGTCAATTATTTTTTCATTCTTAACCAGCATAGCTGCTAATTTTTTGCCTGACTTCTACCATAAGAGTAAAATCACTTCTATCGCAGGAATTAATTTTGTATTAAAGTTAGTCTATAAACGTGAAGATAATTATACCTTTTAGAGGTTACAATTAGATAGATCAGCAGACTTCAAAAGAAGCACAATCTTCACACTGGGAGTTTTGCCCTGGATTGGTACATCCACAGGTAGAGTTCACATAACATTCAGAAGGATCTTTATGTGTCCGGTATTTTTTGAATATAAAGTATAAAGCTGCTTATTGTAGACAAAAAACAAAATCTTCAATTATAAAATTTCGTACTAATCATAATGAATAGAACCATGTTTGAGTTACTTATTTAGATGCGTTAATTAAGTAGGCAAGAATAGCTCAAACTATGTTAAGCAATTTAAAATTAATTAAATTGGCTTTTAGTAAGGGCTTCAGCTCGAAAAATAGGGCTGAAGCCCTTACTAAAAGCCTTTATCCAACACAAAGTTTTAAAACTCCAACAAGAACTGCCCTCAGCAAGAACTGCCTTATCACCCAACAAATAACTAAACAAGCGTGCCATTCCTCTCTACTCACATCTTGCACCAAGAAAAATTGATGTACTTTAATTACTCAGTATTTATCTAAAGCCCTTGTTTTAGCGATAAAAGCCAATAAAATTTAGGTAGCTTTATCGCGCATCTTATTACTTTGTCTGGATTTTTACTTAGAGGTGCAAGATATAAGTCTAGGGCTTTGCTATTCAACTTTTTCATACCAGATGCCTACTCTCTCAAAAGCACTATAAGCAAGCTTCAGAAAATTCATTACTCTCTGTCTGCCAATTACCCCAAATTCTTTATACTCTCTCGCCTCCGCAAACGTCAGGCGATTTTGGTCAATTATGTTTCTTTCTTTATATGTTAACTTCGGAAAATCCATAACTTTTATCTTATATTTATTTACTATTTTCTGAAAGTTTGAGTCTGACTCTATATGCTCCCAATCATCACACAGCCCTAAATTCCTCACCAGAATATGAGGGATTCTCTCACCATAGGTATTCACTGACTGAGCAAACAGGTTCATGCTGTCGTATCCTCCTGTCGATACAAACCATTTGCAAAACATCACTCCCTGCGAACTCCCTAGTTCAAATAATTGATTAGAGTCAATCCACCCTTGTACTGCTCTATGCGATTGTGCAGCTAAATTCACAATTACTGGCCTCTCTATAGCCCACTCAAATATTTTATCTGCCTTATCCGCCTGTCGTTCATTCTCGCTAAACACAGCATACTTACATATCTCCTTATACACCCCTGCTACATCTGGATTCGATCTATCTGTCTCTACTGGTACAAACGGGATTTTCTTATCCAGACAATACTGAATCATTGTCCTAGCAAAGAGAGACTTTCCTACCCCGCCTTTTTCACCATCCACCAAATGAATCGTCGGCATTACAGCCACCTCTAATACTTATTAAACTCGTCTGATACATCTTTCCCAGGCTTAGAACTTTTTGGCGATTACCGCCTAGTAGTTTTGGTAGTTTTATCAGATGCCTTTATCTCATCCTTTGATTCTTGCTGGACTTGAATCTCTGGAGTTAGCTTCTCTTAAAGAAGTCTCAAGAACAAGAGAGTCTCCCGTTACTGAGGCCGATTGTGACATTACTGATGATTCTGTTGAAATCTGAGTATAATTCTCAGCAGATAAAATTGGTTTTAGTTTAACCCCTCTTTTGCCAGAACGTTTTTCTTTCTCAATCTCAGTTAAGTATTGCTTGAATGTCGCTGCCAAAACTTTTATTTTTTGAGTTTTGAGGTTCTCAGAAAGGTTTTGATAGCTATAACCTTTTTTCAGAGCCGATTCAAGCTCAACTCGCATAAAGTAAACACTCTCTGGCAGTGATAGTTCTTCTTTATCCTGCTCTTCTAGCTTTTTTAGGGAAGCTAGAGTCCCTTGGAGTTTATCAATAGGAATTTTCTGTCTTGGGCTTGTGCGTACCATTCGTTCTGTTGAATCGGCTCAAAATTTAATTAATCCTATCACCACAACGTCTTGTGTGGATTGATAAGATTATACATATTATTGAACAAGCTCTACTGAATAAATCAGTATATTGCCCTTTACCCCTTCCACTTTCTGAAACTTGGCCCAGAAGATGTAGTTTCTCCAACTCCTTGCGATTATCAGCCATCCCTGACTAGGATGTTGACTTTGAACGCCTTTAAATGGTACTTTTTGTTATAGAATCTGTGCCACAAGATGTCTGGGACGTTAAGTAAAACTACACGCTTTAGGGGCAATACCCTGCGGGAAGCTAAAGCTACATGAATTGCCCCTACCTAAAAATCATTCTTTTCAGCTATTGTTTAGTTTTTACTTTCTCAAGAGAATTAATATCAGTAGACATTCTGTGTTACCTTGCACGACGATAGAATATTCCCCTGTGTCTCAGAGAGCGATGTCACACTAAAAATCTGCTGCTTCGTCTACGCTGAGTATGACGAACACTCAGTCAGATGCTCCCATTGAAGAAACTATAAAAAGCTTGGTGTTGGGTATCGTGTATCATCTTTGGGGTATTTTCTTTTCGCATTGACTTAATGACTTTGACAGTTATAGTTTTTTTAAACCTTGAAAAAATCATAAAGATTCTATGCCTCGAACCACCTCATCTCCATCCAACTCAACTAGAATAACTCCACTGGCTCTTTCCGAATTACATCTGAGATTAGAGTTTTTAGAAAAAGAACATAAATCGCTACTTAAACAGATTAAGAGAAAGCGAACGGAATTGAAGAACTTTGTTGAACAGATGCGTTCTTTAGCCACAGAAATATTTCATCAAGCTAGTCCCAGCTTCCAAAAAATGGCTGAGTTAGACCAGGATATTCATGCTCTATTTGATGAAATTTTTACTACTAGAAAGTTTGGTAAACAAACCCTCAAAAATATAGAAGCAGTTTACCTTAACCTCCAGTTAACAGGAATCATTAGTCTAAAACCCAGGAGCAAACAATCCAATAGAGAGCTAGAGGAACTATTTAACAGTTCCGCTACAGAAGAAGATTTTGCAGGAGAAACTGCTGAAGGTCGCCATCAACATTGGCAAGCACAAGAGTCTGTAGAATCTGCATCTGTAGGTAGAACAGAGGATTCTAGAAAAATTCGTCAAACATTTCTGAGGTTAGCTGAAATCTTTCACCCTGATAAGGTAAAAGACACCGAGACACAGAGATATCATACAGAAATCATGAAAGAAATCAATAAAGCCTACCAAGAAGGAGATTTGGCAAGACTTTTAGAAATCGAACGGATTCAGCAAGTCGGGGAAGTTATTGACAATAATAGCGAGGATGATTTAACTCGAAAATGTCGAACTCTAGAACAGCAAAATCAAATTCTCCTCACTCAATATGAAAACTTGAAACGAGAACTACGTTTGACAAAAAATACTCCAGAAGGAGCGATGGTTTCCGATTCTCGTCAAGCTGCTAAAAAAGGTATTGACTCTATGGCTCAGATGGTAGAAACAATAGAATCTCAAATTAACGTTGTTTCTCAGATTCGGGATTTTGTTAAGGACTTTAGAGAGCAGAAAATCACTATCAAAGACTTTCTCGGCGGACCAGCAACCCTGCACTCCTTAGACGAGGAAATTATGGAAGATATTCTTGAGCAGATGTTGTCAGAATTAATGAGATAGTAAGTGATTTTGATTAAAAATAAGAGTTTGTAGTGAATTAAAGTTAAATAGTAAGGCTAATTTTGGTAGATATCCCAGTGTTGCTTTAGATGGAGTGGTGGTATCTTTAAATCCAGCAATTAACCAAAATTGTTCACCTAGTTGAAGTTGCTCACGGAAGCCCGGCACATTCTCAGAAATGGGTAGATAAGTTTGCCAAAGTTTACACTACCGTTGTAAAAAATCGCTGCTCAAAATTGGTAATGGTGATATAGTTACTCCAATCGGTTCTGATGGGAAGCAGCCATCGGACGCAAGGGGGAAAGTCTGGTGTAAATCCAGCGCTGTCCCGCAACTGTAAACCGATTTTAGATTTTAAATTTTAAATTTTGGATTAGGAAGCCATCTGAAAATCCAAAATCTGAAATCAGAAATCCAAAATTGAGTGAGTCAGGATGCCCGCCGATTAGAATCAATTCGTTTACATAAATCTGCGAGGTACAGATTATGAAAAGAAAAAAACAGGCGTTAGTAAGTCTAACTCTGATGGCAGTTATCAGTTTTTATCTAGTAGTTGGTTTACCCAAACCCGCCTACGCCATGCACATTATGGAAGGTTTTTTACCAGTGCAATGGGCAATTTTTTGGTGGATTGTGGCATTACCATTTTTTCTACTAGGATTGCGTAGTCTCACTCGCATTACCCAAGCTAACCCGGAACTGAAACTACTGCTGGGCTTGGCTGGTGCTTTTACTTTCGTGCTGTCTGCGTTGAAAATCCCTTCCGTCACAGGTAGCTGCTCTCACCCAACAGGGACGGGGTTAGGTGCAGTGCTATTTGGCCCCCTTACTATGTCGGTTTTAGGTAGCTTAGTATTGTTGTTTCAAGCTTTGTTACTGGCGCATGGCGGCTTGACGACGCTAGGTGCAAATGCTTTTTCGATGGCGATCGCTGGCCCATTTGCAGCTTATTGGATATATAATCTGACAATCAAGTTGGGTGGTAAACAAAAAATCGCCATATTTCTAGCAGCTGCGATCGCAGATTTACTCACTTACATTATCACTTCTATCCAACTCGCCCTAGCTTTCCCTGCACCTGTTGGCGGGTTTATCGCTTCATTTACCAAATTCGCGGGAATTTTTGCCATTACTCAAGTTCCCTTAGCAATTAGTGAAGGATTGCTAACTGTGTTGGTATGGAACTGGCTGCAATCTTATAATCCTCAAGAATTGGAATTGTTGAAATTAATCAAACGGGGAAGTGGCAATGAGTCAATCTAAAAAAGGGTTGAGTAACTGGCTGTTAGTAGTAGCCGTATTAGCCTTAGCAGTTGCACCGTTAATATTTGTGCGTGGTGGAGAATTTGCTGGTTCCGATGACAAAGCAGAAATTGCTATTACTGAAATACAACCTGGATATAAACCCTGGTTTAAATCATTTTTTGAACCAGCTAGTGGTGAAATAGAAAGCTTATTATTTGCTTCGCAAGCAGCTTTAGGTGCCGGAGTAGTTGGTTTTGCAATTGGGTTGTATAAAGGACGTTCCCAACAACAAAAACGTAAAGAATGAGCCTGCAATTAGATACTTTAGCTTATACTAATCAACTGCGAGGATTACCACCAGAACATAAACTGATTTTTGCATTTACTACTCTTGCTATTTCCCTTTCTAGCCATCCGCTAGTGCAAATGTTGATGGCGCTTTGGATGGGTATTTGGACAGTTATTTATGCAAGAATTCCGGCTGGTGTTTATTTCCGTTTGTTAATGTTCACCATAGTTTTTTGTTTGACAAGTTTACCAGCGCTGATGGTGAATGAAGTTGCCATCGCCGATTTGCAAAGCGTGCAATTAGATTCGTGGTATGGACTAACTCTCGGACACTTCTATATTTATATCAGTCATAGTGGCACTATCCAAGCATTCGGAATTTTAAGCAGAGCATTAGCCTCGGTTTCTTGCCTATATTTTCTCATGCTAACTGTGCCTTTCACGGAAATCTTACAAACTCTGCATTACTTGCGATTTCCAGTGCTTTTAACCGATTTATTATTACTAATGTATCGGTTTATTTTCATCCTGTTGAACATAGCTGATGAATTGTGGACAGCACAAAATTCCCGTGGTGGCTACCGCACTTGGCGTAGTGGAATGAAAAGTTTAGCACTACTAATCGGACAACTATTACAGCGAACCTTACAACGATATAGTCAGTTTTCTCTCGGGCTGGAAGCACGGGGTTTTGTTGGTGAATTTCGAGTTTTGCATCAGAGCCGCTATCGTCCCCAAACGCGATATATCATCGAAGCAATTTGCGGCTGTGTAGGATTAATAGGATTAGAATTTTGGAGAAATGCAGGAATATTTACTCGAATTTGAGCAGGTATATTACACCTATTCAGGCGCACAGCAATCAGCTTTGAATGGTCTAACAATGAGGATTCCATCTGGTAAAAGGTGTGCCTTAATTGGTCAGAATGGTTGCGGCAAAACGACACTATTCTTATTAGCCAATGGCTTATACAAACCTGATTCTGGCGTTGTACGTTGGCGTGGTGAACCGTTAATTTATAACCGAAATTATCTTGGGAGTTTACGTCAGAAGGTGGGACTAGTATTTCAAGATCCAGAACAACAATTAGTAGCTTCTACTGTTGAAGAAGATATATCTTACGGTTTGTGTAATTTGGGTTTACCAGAACCCGAAATTCAAGATCGAGTAGAGCAAGCATTAGTTGAATTTGAACTGACTACTTTAGCAGAAAGACCAGTGCATCATCTGAGTTTAGGACAAAAGAAGCGAGTTTCTATAGCTGATGTGATGGTGTTGGAACCAGAACTGTTAGTATTGGATGAGCCAACTGCATATTTAGATATAAAACATACTCGTAACTTGATAGCAACCCTGAAAAAAATTCATCAAAATGGAACTACTTTAGTAATGGCAACCCACGATTTGGATCTAGTTTATCGTTGGGCAGATTGGGTTTTTGTCATGGATAAAGGGCGACTGATGCTAGAAGGTAAACCACAAGATGTATTTAGCCAGCGTACACTTTTAGAAGAGTTAGAGTTGGGCGTACCATTTATATATGAGATGTTATTTGATGGACTATCTGGTGAGGAAGGAGTAGTTATAGAACGAGTCCGAAAACGGATATTAGAGCTATTTCGTAATTTTTTCTGAATTAAACGTCAATAATTAAGGTAGATGGCTAACTTTTGCTTGCTCAAAGTAGCCATACACCATCTGAGAAACTTGACGAATAAAAGCTGTTGCTCTCTCGTCATTATTCGATCTTCGCACGAAAATTCCTGCTAAATAACGCTTACCTGATGGTGTTTCAATAATACCCGCATCTCCCAATACAAACCGTAGAGTGCCTGTTTTGTGAGCAATACTTGCCCCATAACCCAAACCAGACGGAAGTAAGCTTCTATTATGGCAACGAATCATCATACCTAAAACTTGAGAGCGACTGGTATCAGAAATTAACTGATTATTTGTAATCAAAGCTGACAATCGTACTAAGTCTTTCGCACTAGTTTTATTAGTTCCTTTAAAGTCTCCTAACATATTGTTAATCACAGTACTTTGTAATCCCCAAGTGCGAAACCTCTGATTTAAATTTGCCTTACCACCTAAACGATCAATAATTATATTTGTAGCGGTATTATCGCTAATAGTCATCATTTTAGTTACAGTTTCCAAAAGACTAATCTTAGTTCCCACCCGCCGATACTGCATATCTCCAGAACCACCAGTAACGTGTTTACGTTGCATCACCAATGTTTCATTTAGTTTGATTCTACCTGCATCTATTCCCTGAAACAAAGCAATTAAAATAGGATACTTAATTGTGCTAGCGGCAGAGAAAGGTTGAGCGCCATTGATATTTAAATAATCACCTGTTTCTAAGTCCATAAAAAAGATTCCCGGAGTCAGGAATCTGTTGCGAGCAATTAATGCTTTAATTGGAGTTTGTAGTTCCGATATTTCTCGTCCTAAAGGAACTATACCAGTGTATTTAGGAATACCTGTTGGGTTGAGAAAATTGCTTGAAGGAGTTGGGGGAATGAATTTCAGTTCTGGTAGTTGTAAATCTGATTGATTTCCACTCCCGCCATCTGCGCTGTCAACTTGATTCGTGTTGAGATTCGCCTTTACTGGCGACGACAGTAGAAAAATACTTGTGAGACTAAGTAATAACCAGCGTAGTTTCATGTAATGGTGTGAGGATAATGTTGGATTGACTTACAGAGATTTCCAGAGAAGTAAATGAAATCCGGATTGATTGACATAATATTCACTAAAATATCCCATGTTAATAGATATAGATAACATACATTACTGCAAGTTGAGGGATAAAAATTATGAATTAAAATCAGAATATCAAATAGATAAAATTTACATATATATATCCTATCAAGTAGTTATCTATTTATACAAATAGTAAGAGATTAAGATTGTGGTTTGAGTTTTGCTTGCAATGATTTATACATACCGATCGCGGTAAATAAAGCATCCGTAATTGAACCAATTAAAGAAGAATGCAGAATCAATAATTTTACCTATACTGTAAATTATCACAGATGGGGAAGAGTGAAAAACTACAACTTAATTAGGATACAGCAACATTCTTGAGGATGGTCATCGGGCCTTGGGCTTTGAGAATCTCCATTTCTGCTGCATTCCGCACTAGCAAAGCACCAGCGAATCCTAATGAATTCACTGAGATAGACTGGAAATGCTCCTGCGATCGCGGTACGATCAAAATCCATTCTCGTGTCGCTAGCAGATTATAAGCACCAGATTGCCTTGCATCCAAACCCACCGCATGTCGCAAGGTGCGATAAACTTCCAGTGTTGCTTGGGCTGCTGTAAACGGGGACTGCCCCCAATTGGAATTTAGTGGTGCGAAAGCGTGTACAAAAGGAAGTTTTGGTGAAGTTGCGTAGGCTTTGCCCACCGTACCCCTACTCTTAAGCAAGCTATGCGTAGCAGACACCCCAGAAGGTATTAAATTCTGAAATTGTGCTGATGTTAGCAGAGCTTCAATAGGTATCTGCGGTTCTGAAGGTACAAGTGGTAATGGCACTAATTGCAAGTGCTTGTGTCGCTGACTAGCACCTGCGGTTTTGCCACTGTTGTAAAATGCTAAACCATCGAAATCAGCTAGACATGCCCACATAGCCGTAAAATCTTCCAGGGTGAGTAAGCTTTCCTGTTCCTCGAAGCCACGGGTGATTATTAGCAGATGATAATCAACAACATTGAATTTATTTAAAATACATACATGGGTATCGGAGATATCCGCCACAAATAAATCCTTTTCGTAGGGTAAGAAAGGATTAAATTCTTGATCAGAGGTAGCAGATTGTTTTTCCTGCTTATCCTTGGCGGCTTTTTTGCGATTCAGGTTAGACAAAATCCGCACTAAAAATCGCACATTATCCTGTTCCACAAATTCAAATTCCGTCGGTATCGACAGCAACGCCCCGCATTGCAAAGCATGTTCCGTCTGCTCTTTGACACTTGTCCATAAAGTACCAGGTTTAAGTAAGATTTTACCCTGTGCCATTTTATTCCTTCAGACATGGATCAACACCAATCGGGTAGCACATCTGTGCTACCCTACGAATGACTATATTCCAATACAGTTCAGTTAAGGGACTTCCAAGAAATAAATTACTACTACTTGTGGGGTGGGCGACACGAAAGCCCAGTAACCAAAGGCTCTCGTGTCGCCCACCACACAAAAAATAGTTGGATATTTTTTTATTTGTCAGTCCCTAAGGTGGGATGCGATAAGTAAAATACCAAACCTTTCATAACAACGCAATACCTCTGCAACAAAACTGTCACAAATAATATCTACATTAGTAATACATCTAAATATCCTTCCAGACAGCAATGCAAAACGAATCTCGCGACAGAGAACACCCATCAAATAGCATTTCACATAACACTGCTGACACCAAATACCATAATCGAACACCCTGGAAAAAGGCTGCCGCCTCTCTATCGCTGGTGTTGCTGGGATCGGGTATGACATTGGCAGGCGGTTATATGGCTGGACATCCTCACCAGGTGTCTGAAAGCGCATCTAATTTGGCAGTGAGTCCAGTAAATGCCGCTCCTCCATTAGCAGCCGGTACAGATCCTAACTTTGTGATCCAGGTGGTGCAAAAGGTCGGCCCAGCCGTGGTGCGAATTGACTCTTCCCGAACTGTAAAAACCCAGATCCCAGATGAATTTAACGATCCACTTTTCCAACGTTTCTTTGGCTCTCAACTACCACAACAACAGAATCGGGTAGAACGGGGTACTGGGTCAGGTTTTATTATTAGTGCTGATGGTCGTATTCTTACCAACGCCCACGTAGTTGATGGTGCTGATACGGTAACAGTAACACTCAAGGATGGGCGTACCTTTAAAGGAAAGGTGTTAGGAAAAGATGAGTTGACCGATGTTGCTGTGGTCAAGATTCAGGCAAATAATCTACCGTTAGTAGCTTTAGGTAACTCAGATAAACTGCAACCGGGAGAATGGGCGATCGCGATCGGCAACCCCCTTGGACTAGATAATACAGTAACTACCGGAATCATTAGTGCTACCGGACGCAGTAGCAATCTAATTGGCGCTCCCGATAAGCGAGTAGAGTATATTCAAACCGACGCAGCAATTAATCCCGGTAACTCCGGTGGTCCCCTGCTAAATTACCGTGGCGAGGTAATTGCCATGAATACAGCCATTATCCAAGGGGCACAAGGATTAGGTTTTGCTATTCCTATCAATACAGCACAACGCATTTCTAGTCAACTAATAGCCACAGGCAAAGTAGAACATCCTTATTTGGGAATTCAGATGGTGGGGTTAACGCCTCAGCTAAAACAAAATATCAACTCAGATCCGAATAGCGGTTTGAGTGTGACTGAAGATAAAGGTGTATTAGTTGTGAAAGTTGTGCAAAATTCACCAGCTGCTAAAGCAGGGATACGGGCTGGTGATGTGATCGAAAAGCTTGGCGGTCAAGCAGTCACAGATGCCAGCAGTGTCCAAAAGGTAGTAGAAAATAGCCAAGTCGGGAGCGACTTACGTATGGAATTACGTCGCAATGGGCAGAATCTTAATATAGCTGTGCAACCTGGTGCTTTCCCCACGCAAGTGCAATAAAAGTTTTGCGAACAAAAGTGAATTTTCTGGGATGGGTATTGTGCCCGTCCTTTTTTTCAGGTGCGAAAGTTTAGAGCAAATTTACCCATTGCAAAGGGTGCAGACTGAAGACTTGCCTGAATTATTAGTCGCTAGAAATGCAACAAAGCCTTTAGACAAGGTTATCCTAGCTGGATTGGAGTCTTGGAAACATCGATAATTCTTGATCGTTATTTCAACTTGCATAAAAACTTAACAAGTAATTGATTATAAAAACAATAGTGGATTTATTTTAAATAGCGACAAAAGTCAGTGTTTTGGCAACATCGGCTGGGTCAAGTTCTACAAATGAACCCTAAACGCGCTAGCTAGGATTATACACAACCAATGTTGGTACTCCTAGTTTTTGTTCGACATCTGTAAATAGTTGTTCAACTTCATCTAATTGAGAAGCATCGGCAGTAAAACTGACGGCTCCAATTTTATCAGATAATGCTTTGAGCTTATCAATTTGTCGCGCTGCTAAAGCAATAGTAAAGCCTTCTTTTGCCAATAAACGGGCTAGTGAGGCACTGAGTCCACTACCAGCCCCAACAATCAATGCAATATTTGCCGTACCTTTGATTTTTTCCTCATAATTTTATACAAACTCTCACCCTATAGAGTGATTAACAATTTGTGATACACTAAAAACTACAATAAATCTATCGATAAACAGTATTTTGTAGTTCATGCACAGTATCATGGAAATTCAATCCAGATCAAGTCTGCTTGGACTCCAAAAATATATATGGGTGATCCCCAGAGCTTGAATGACGGGTTACCATAACGGGAACTAGCACCCCGTGTTCGCAAATCGTGGAATTTGTCTTTACGGGAAAGTGGGGTAGAGACTTCATCTTTACTCTGGAAGTAGTAAGGAAAACTGTTAACTAGATTATGCGATGGTCGCTCCACGAACCGCCGCAGGCATCGCTGTCTGCTCGTGATAAATGAGTAATCAGCAACATCCTCAGTAATTCACAATTTAACATGGTATAAAGGATTAACACGTGGTCAAACTAATTTTACCTATAGACCTTGCTGCCGAGATTGAGCCACATCTACCATCGGATACAAAATTTGTGCGGGTAGATAATGATGGTAATTTTGATGGTGATGCTAGTGATGCTGAAGTTTATCTCAATGGGTTCAAATTGAAGCCCACGACTCTACATAAGGTGCTAGCAGCTGCTCCTGGAATACGTTGGCAACAGACTCCTAGTGCTGGTGTGAATCACATCCTTACACCCATTTTTCTCCAATACGATATTATCCTCACTAATGGCGCGGGGGTTCATGCAATTCCCATTTCAGAATTTGTCTTAACTTTGATCCTCTATCACGCCAAGCAGTTACGGGAACTGCAAGCAGATCATGATCAACGCATATGGGAAAAAAGCTGGTTAGTACTACCAGAGTTAGCAAATTCAACTGTGTTAATTCTTGGGACTGGGAATATAGGTCAAGCGATCGCATCTCGCGCTAAAGCATTTGGAGCGAGAGTTTGGGGTGGTCGTCGTCGTCCTGAACCTCTAACAAATTTTGATAAAATCGTCGTTGGCAATGAATGGCACGCATTCTTACCAGAAGTTGACTATCTAGTTGTAGCCACACCTCTGACACCAGAAACCAAGGCCTTAATTGATGAAACAGTACTGCGATCGCTACCCAGTCATGCTTATTTAATTAATGTGGGTCGCGGTGCAGTTGTGGATGAATCAGCCTTAACTAAGGCTCTCACTGAAGGCTGGATTGCAGGTGCAGGATTAGACACAGTTTCTATTGAACCCTTACCGCCAGAAAGTCCTCTATGGTCATTACCTAACCTCTTGATTACACCCCATACTTCCGCAATTTCCCCAGCATTGAAAGAACGCATTACCGCCTTGTTTCTCGATAATTTAGAGCGTTACCGAGTCGGTCAGCCTTTAAGAAATGTAGTCAATAAGCAAGCAGGATACTAAACAAGCTCTTGACTTTTTGTCAAAATGAGCAACAGAGATATTTTTGTAGTTAGGAGAGTTTCAACCTTCTACCTGTTCTATCTCTACACCCGTTCCTTGGTCTAGTTCTATGAACTTTGGCCCGGCAATCAATACTACGATCATCATTAAAATACTCGTCACCATGATGATGCTCACCACGCTGGGATCTTCAAAATTACTTGTAGCTACTAATAATGCTGCGGCAAAATTACGTTGAGCTGTGCCTACTCCTAGCACTCGTTGGGTATCGATACCAGGGCCGCCCAAAAGATAACCGACGCTAAAGGAGAAGACTATGAAAACGGCACAAACTAAGATTGCACCTGTTTGTAATAAGCCAATGATATCGTTAGTGTGAACTATCAGCCTGACTACCAGACCTAAAAGCAATCCAGCATTAGATAATTTGAACAAAATCGGCTGGATAATGGGGGCGATCGCACTCAATTTTGCTTTGATGAATAACCCAATGATCAATGGGCTGACCATCATTAACAATAAGGGTTTGGCAATATCCCAGGAGTTAATTTGCACACCTTCCACCACTAAGGGCAATACAATCGGCATATAAAAAATTGTGCCCAGCATTAGCAACATCATTAATCCCACCGAGAAAGCTATATTGCCTTTAACTATCTGGGCAAGTTTAGGTAGTGCTGGAGGTCCTGATGCTACTGCCATGATCAGTAAGCCATCTCTTAGTGGTTCACTTAAATGTACTACTTGCAGTAGCAAATATACAAAAAGTGGCACTAGCACAAAATTTGTTAGCAGCGATGATATGACTAAGCGAAGGTTGCGGAGTGGTTCCCAAATCTGTTGTACAGTTAGACTTAACCCTGCACCCAGCATGGTGAAAACGATAAATGTGAAAAGTGCGAGTTTGTCGATTAGTGACAAGATTTCGTTCATGATTTTTTCTCACGCAGAGGGGCGGAGGGGGCGGAGGGGCGAAGAGGCAGGGGGGCAGAGGAGAATAACCAATGCCCAATCCTCAGCCCCTATTAGTTCAATTCCAGGGTGACTTGCTGTAAGTTGCCGGTGAATGCAAAGGGTGTTTGGTAAGTATCTACCGCAGGTGTGCCAGTATCTTGACCAACATCAAAGGTTCCATCTAAACCAAATCGATAGCCTACGGTTTTATCAATGCGGCCTTCCGCAACCTGTTGATCGTTGATTGAGAGCTTACCAGTACCGCCTGCCCCCGGAGCGCCACCGTCATAAGTAAAGTCAAATTTGATTTGGGATTTACCGATCGCAATTGGTTCAGAAGATTGAATGATTGTGCGATCGCTATTTAAGAAGTTGTAAGCAAAGCTGGGTTTACCTTCTTTCAAGAAGAAACTCCAACCTGCAAAACGTCCGCCTTGGGTGACTAAAACGCCTTCATTACCATCTTTGGTAACATCTACATCGGCAGTGATGCTAAAGGAGCGATTCTTAATATTGGGAGCGCTGCCTTCGGGAATCCCTGCAACAGATGTGTAATAAGTAAAGCGATTACGTCCTGTGGTTAGGTTGGAACGGGTTTTGACATCAAATCGTTGAATCAAGCGATCGTCCAAGGGCAGAACTTTGTATTTCTTTGCTTCCTTCAGAAATAGATTTTGTAGTTGCGCTAACTTGGCAGGGTTTTGCTTGGCTAAATCGTTGGCTTCACTGAAGTCTTTGGTAATATCGTATAGTTCCCAATTATCTTCATCAAAGGTGGTTTTGGAGACACGCTCCCAAGGTAAGCGTCCATGACGGGCGGCTGCTACCCAACCTTCATCGTAAATGCCACGATTGCCAAACATCTCAAAATACTGGGTTTTGTGATGGGATGGTACAGCAGGATTATCAAAGCTATAAACAAGGCTAGTACCTTCGATGGGTTGTTGTTTTACACCATTGACAACCTCTGGTTCTTCAATCCCCACAGCTTCCAGAATGGTAGGAGCAATATCAATTACATGATGGAATTGGCTCCGCAGTCCACCAGGATCTTTGATGCGGGAGGCATCGCCCCAAGCTACAACTAAACCATTGCGAGTTCCGCCGAAGTGAGAAGCAATTTGTTTTGTCCATTGGAAGGGGCTATCCACTGCCCAAGCCCAAGCTGCATGAAAATGATTGAAGGTTTTTGGCCCACCTAAATCATCTAAAGCCGCGAGAACTTCTTGAGGACTTTCTGCTACGCCATTAAAGACTTTTAATTCATTGATACTACCTGTTAAGCCGCCTTCAGCACTCGCACCATTATCGCCGGCGATGAAAAAGACTAAGGTGTTATCCAATTCACCCAGTTGATCAATTGCGTCAATGACTCTACCAATTTGTGCATCGGTATGGCTGAGGAAACCTGCAAATACTTCCGCCTGACGCGCATAAACTTTATGCTCGGTGGGAGTGAGGGAATCCCAAGCCGGGAGTTCTACGGGGCGAGGAGTCAGTTTAGTATCGGCGGGAATTACACCCAGGGCTAGCTGACGAGCAAAGATATCTTCGCGTAATTTATCCCAACCTCGATCAAATTTACCCTTATACTTGTCGATCCATTCCTTGGGCGCATGGTGTGGGGCATGGGTAGCGCCAGTGGCAAAGTAGGTAAAGAAGGGTTTATCAGGAGCGATCGCTTGTTGGGTGCGAATCCACTTAATCGCATGATCTGCTAGATCAGGGGTCAGGTGATAATCAGGGCGATTTGGTTTCTGAATATGTTGGGTATTCTCTACCAATGCCGGACTCCATTGATTGGTATCACCGCCCAGAAATCCATAGAAGTATTCAAAACCTAAGCTTGTTGGCCAGCGATCGAATGGGCCTGCCGCACTGGTTTCATAGTCCGGGGTATTGTGCCATTTGCCAAAGGCCGCCGTGTTATATCCATAGTCTCGCAATATTTCGGCGATCGTTGCCGCACTTCTAGGTAAAATCGCAGTATAACCTGGGTAGCCTGTGGCTAATTCCGTAACCACACCTGTACTCACAGAATGATGGTTGCGTCCCGTGAGCAATGCGGCTCTGGTAGGAGAGCAGAGTGCTGTGGTGTGGAATTGGTTATAACGCAATCCCCTTTCTGCTAGACGGTCTAAATTCGGCGTATCGATCAGACCGCCAAAGGTGCTGGTTTGTCCAAAACCGACATCATCAAGCAACACCAGCAACACGTTTGGTGCATTTTCTGGAGCCTTAATGGGTTTGGGGAAGTCTGGTTGGGATTCTTTGTAAGTAATGCCAATTTTGCCTTTAAAAGATGGTTGAGGTAATGGCAATTTGTCGCCATAGTCCGCCCAAGCAGGTAAAGGTAAGAGACTAGAAAATATTAGCGTCAGGGCTGTCAAAAAGGCGATCGCACCAGAAGTTAACTTGAGAGATGCATACAAAGAATCTCTCTTGTGAGGATCAGTCATACAATTTTGGATTTTGGATTTTAGATTTTGGATTTTTTTCACAGATAAATGTGGGGGCTTGATAGCGTCGAATTTTAGATTTTGGATTGACACTACAGATAAATCTCTGGGCTTGTATCACTAAGGAAGTATTTATTGGTCAGTTGTGCCATTATTGTTGCTCATCAAAGATAGTGTGCTGGAAGCCAAATTTTTAACTAGCCGAAACCCGATATGAGTAGTTCCCGTATCTGGTGATTCTGACTCCCGCGCCGCCGGACGGTAGCGGCTACAGTAATTGGGAGCGCAGAGATATGATCCCCCCTTGATTACGTGTAACTCTGATTCATCGGGCTTTTTGGGATCAAAGCTTTGATTAAAGGCAATAGGATTAATTTGATCGGATTTGCGATCGTGTCCGACTTGAAAGAAATCAGTAGTCCATTCCCACACATTGCCGGCCATATCATAGAGTCCATAACCATTGGGTGCAAAAGAACCGACGGGAGCAATGCCCAAGTGACCATCGGCTTTGGTGTTGAAAAAGGGAAAAATTCCTTGCCAAGTGTTGGCTCTATGTTCAGAATATTCATTGCCCCAAGCGTAGGTTGCACCATCCAAGCCACCACGCGCGGCGTATTCCCATTGGGCTTCGCTGGGCAGGGATTTTCCTGACCATTTGGCGTAGGCTAGGGCATCTTCGTAAGCTATGTGAACAACTGGATAGTTGGATTTGTTAGCGATTGCACTGTCTGGGCCAAAAGGATGTTGCCAATTTGCGCCAGTAGTCCAATGCCACCAACTCAGAAAGGAAACTTGCTTGACACCTGGTTTTGCGATCTCAAACACTAGGGAACCCGGTAATCGCTGCTCATCGGGTAAATCGGGAAACTGTTCTTGAGATAAGGGACGTTCCGCAACTGTCACATATCCTGTAGCTTTGACAAATTCGCTAAATTGTGCGTTTTTTACCTCATATTTATCAATACAGAAGTTAGTCACCGTTACATCTCCAGGCGATCGCTCCTCCACAAAACTGGAATTATCAGACCCCATTTTGAACGTTCCTCCTGAAATCATCGCCATACCTTGGGGACAGGGATTGACTGTGGCTGCAAATGCGGTTGCATTCATGAATAAGAGTGCGATCGCTATTCCCTGAATGAATATTAGTGTGAGAAAGTAATATTTTTTTCCATCTCTAATATTCTGATTTTTGCTACTTCTAATTGAATGCCTGTAGTTCATCAATAATATTCAACTTTGCTGAAAAATTAGATTATTTTCGATTCTAGATGAAAAATTTCCCTTTTTTTCGTAATTTTCGTTAATCTATTTTTCGCCTTATTTATTGTCGAAAAATACGGATTTTATATCAATAAATCTTCAGAAAACTTTCGATACTTCATACTAGGCATAAACTGTTAACTCTCAACTCTAATCTTCAACTAATTTACAATAAAGATGTTTATTTTTACTAAAATACTAAAAATCGATTGACTTACCGATGTTTATTCTAATATTGATAAACTACATCTTGTGAAAACATAAGTCAAGTACTATTAAGAAAACAGTTAATACATCTCAATACTTCCCTTCTGCCCTCAGCATAGCCGCCTTGTTTTGTAATATAAAGTACCTTGTCTGACACAAGTGTAATTAGCGTAGGCATCGCTATGGGGGAAAAGTCTCTGCATGATGCAGCACGAGGGATGTTCGAGCAATCTTACAGCAGTTTTCATGTATTTGAACCACATCTGTCGTAGGGGCACAGAAAAAGCTCATTGGTGTCAACTTAACGTAGAAGTTAGGCAAGGCATGCTTTCTAGGTTTCACCCTCACAAGAACAGCCCCTCTCCCAAAATTGGGAGAGGGGAGCAAATTCTCTAGTTCCCCGAATCCCAACTTGGGATTCGGGGTTAGGGGATGAGGGCAAAACGCCTTCTCAAAGCAGATTTTTTCTTAAGTTGACACCAATGAGCATTGCTGTGCCCCTACCGCGTGGTCTATTTACCTGAAAATAGCTGTAAAGTTATTTTTTTTTACTTTGTAAGGGACTTCAGCTAAAGTCCCTTTGGCACTTTCTGCATTGATATCAAAACTGCTAATGGCGGCAGTGGACTAGTACAGTATTAGTACAAAGCATCTGCGGCGACCATACCCTGTTTTCGGTCAAATTCCGTAGTATTCCCTGCCTCTCTATGGGAGTTCCCTATACAATCATCGGGGGTGGATATGGAGCGATGATCAGGCTCAACCCCATAGCCAGCCTCTTTTGTAGCCTGATAATAATGGTCGGATACACTTCGATCTGAATTTTAAGCTAGAGCTACTGCTGGTTGCTGCCAACGTCCCACCGCCTTACCAATCACTGCTAATTCTTGCATTAAGTGATCGAAATGGTCTGGTGTTAGAGATTGCGGTCCATCGGATAAAGCTTTGGCAGGGTTGGGGTGAACCTCTATCATCAGGGAATCTGTGCCAGCTGCGATCGCAGCCATTGCCATTGAAGGCACAAACTCAGACCAACCTGTACCGTGGCTGGGGTCAATCATAATTGGCAGGTGAGTCAGCTTTCGCAACACTGGCACTACTGATATATCTAATGTATTCCGAGTATACTGACGGTCAAAAGTGCGAATTCCCCGTTCACACAAGATCACATTGGCATTGCCAGCAGCCAAAATATACTCGGCTGCCATCAACCAATCTTCAATAGTAGCTGCCATTCCCCGCTTCAAGAGAACTGGTTTCGGCTGCGCTCCCACTTTTTTGAGCAAGGAAAAATTCTGCATATTCCTTGCCCCCACTTGGATCACGTCAGCAACTTCGACAATTTTATCCAGGTCAGCAGCATCCATCACTTCTGTAATAATACCTAATCCGCTAACTTCTCGCGCCTTCGCCAACAAATCCAAAGCACTCTCGCCGTGTCCTTGGAAGGCGTAAGGTGAAGTCCGAGGTTTGTATGCCCCTCCGCGCAAAAATGTGGCTCCAGCCGTCTTGACGCGCCGTGCCGTCTCCACAATCATTTCTTCATTTTCTACTGAGCAGGGACCGGCAACGACTACCAAAGGGTGGTGTTCACCAAATACCACCGCTCCATTGGGAGTATTAACCACCACTTCCGAAGCTTCGCCGTGGCGGTATTGGCGGCTGGCTCGTTTGTAAGGCTGCTCTACCCGCAACACCTGCTCAATCCAGGGGCTAACTTCCTGAACTTGTAGTGGATTTAAGCTGGCGGTTTCACCTACTAGACCAATAACTACTTTGTGTTGACCAACAATTTTTTCTGGAGTTAGCCCCCAGCTAGTTAGTTCCTCATCAATGCGGTTTATTTCCGCCTCTGGGCAACCACTTTTCATCACTATAATCATCTGAAAGTTCCTGATTAATTGAGTAAATTTTTCTGTAAATGGGCTAACTTTATTGTTGCCTATTGCCCTAATTACAAATAGTTAAAAACAAAATAAATTTATTTACAAAATATAGCGCTCAGTCAGTAGTTTTACTACTAAATAACTGGATATAGCGTATCAAAAAGATGAGCTAATTTTAATTAGCAATGTTGAAGTTATAAAATTTCAACTTCAACATTCACTTTAAAATTTACCGAATACCGCAGTTAGATAATACCTGAGCGCCGGTCATTATGAGTTTTTTTGCCGAGTTTCGCGCCAAACTGCCACCATTCGTCCCCAATTGGTGTTGAACTCACCCAAACCCAGCAAACTTCCGACTCTTTCTTCATCCCAAGAGGCAGAGAGAACGCCATAAGTTATCCCTAAAACCCCCAAACCAAATAACCCCATGTTCACCAATAAAACGGCGATGGGAGGTAGTTGGATGTCGGAGTAGATAGTAAGCAGATAGCTGACTATCAGGCTGCTAATGCCCAAAGCTGTTGGGACACCACAGAACCCAGCTACCCGTCGGATCATCCTCTGGCTGACTACTTGGGGAATAGTCATCTCTTCTTTGGTGTAAGGCGTCCTTCTATCAGCTTGTTTGCCAGATTCTTGTGGCTGTGTTGCTGGTTTACTTTGAGTTTTTGCCGGTTTTTGGCGCTTTTTGTTTGGTTCAAAGGGCAAGCGACTGCGTTCAGATTCTTTAGCAGACATAAGCGGTAGTCCCTATCCACGAATACCGAGGCGAGCAATCAAAGCTTGATACTTTTCCCGGCTTTCCTGCGATATGTAGGCTAGAAGACGCTTGCGCTGACCAATTAGCTTTAACAGTCCCCGCCGGGAAGAATGGTCTTTTTTATTTGCCTGGAGATGTTCGCTGAGGCGGTTAATGCGCTCAGTTAGCATGGCAACTTGGACATCGGACGATCCAGTGTCAGTTTCGTGAACTTGGTAGTTGGAAATTATTTCTTGTTTCCGCAGTTGCGTCAGGGCCATGATCGATTCAGTTTCTAGTTTTTCTAAATGTATGTAGCAGTCTCCCATAATATCACAGCCATCAAGCTGGATGTGGAATCACCTTTACTGCTACATTTTGTATTTTTTAATACCAAGCAATTGGTAAGTTAGACTGCCACTATACTTTGTTTCAATCCCTAATAGGGATTTTATTTGATTGCAATTATACTCTGTTTCAGTAATATCCCTAGTTATCAATGATTTATTGACAAACTACTACTGCTAAACAAATATCTTGGCTGTATAGCTTGGTAAATCAGTGACTAAACCATCTTCTCCAACTTGCACATCCGAGTTGGTGAGCCAATCTTGCCAATATTGAGCAGATGGGAAGTTGGGAATTTTATATTCATTCAGATTCTCGCCGGAGAAATTTGCCACGACAACGATATGAGAATTTTGCTCATTCCATCGGGTGTAAGCTAACACTTTGTCCTCGGCATTTTCGTAGAAAAACTGGATATTGTCACTTTGCAAGGCGAGATTCTGCTTGCGTAGAGCAATAAGTTTTTGATAATACTCAAATAAATTATGATTCTGGTCGCCTGACAACAAAGACCAATTAATCTTCTGTGGCTTAGTCACATCCTCGCTTTTTTGCTGGTATTCGCCAAACTCTTCTCCCATCCACAGCATCGGTATACCCATCGCCGTCATTAAGAGAACGGCTCCTAACTTCGCTCGCTTAAATGCGTCTGCGTCAAAGATACCGCGATCGCCTAATTCTCGTAATAGATGTTCGCGATCGTGGGTTGCCAAATAATTTATCACATTGGTAGCGATCGCATAACCCTGCTGCCTGGGATTTAAAATTTGCTTTAGTTGTTCTAATTCAAATGTTTCTCCACAAATATATGGAACTATAAAGTACCTAAAACTCTCATGCCAACAACCATCTAATGGTCCATCTGGCTGAACTACAGTGTTTGTATCAGGAATATGTTCAGCAATGTTGTAAAACTGTTTAGGTGCGGCATGGATTTTTGTTTGTTTAGCCAGCCAGTCGAGAAATTCAAAGTTAGCTAATTGGCGCACCGCATCAAAGCGAATTCCATCAATATGATACTCCTGAATCCAAAATTGCACCACATCCCCGATGTATTTCCATGCAGGCTTAACATTTAACTTTTCATCATAATTATCATAGTTAAACTCTGGCCCCCAGTAATTATCTGGATCTTCCGGATAATGCATGTGTTCATAATACCAGTAATTCCGGTCAATCAGCATTAACGGGCATTCTTCATCTGTGTGGTTATAAATTCCATCCAGAAAAACACGAATGCCTCTAGCATGACACTCATCTATTAATCGCTTTAAATCTTCTGTTGAACCGTAACTAGATTCTGTAGCAAAGAAGTGGCGCACTTTATAGCCCCAGCTATAGTTACCAGGGTATTCATTAACTGGCATTAATTCAAGTGCATTAACTCCCAATTCAACCAGATAATCTAATTTGGCAATTACCCCTAAATATTTGCCTCGTTTGTCAATCCCAACGTGATCATCAGTAAAATCTGCAACGTGCATTTCATATATGACTAATTCCCGATTGTCAGGCAACGGTTTTTCATCATATTGCCAAACATAAGTATCAATAATGCGTTGCCCATTTTTAATCCGTACCCTGCTGGATTTTTCTGTTTCATTAACATCTGTGGCATTAGGGTCAATAACATCTACCCATTCATCAAGTGCAAAATTTTGACTTTTGCTTTGTACACGAAATTTATATTGATAAATGCCGTCTTCCAGCTTTACTTGAGTGCAGAAATAACCATCTTCACTTTTTACCATTGGGATTTCTTTCCAATCAGAAAAAGACCCAATTAAAGCTGCTCCTTTGTTCCGAGGAGCAAACAATCTAAATTCAACTAAACTTCCCATTTGCATTTTTTTTATATATCTTCATGTGAGTAGTCCGTGTCACCATGTGCGAGAATACAGACATTACCCCAAGCATACGGTTAGCACCTGCTCAGGGAATCGACCTTCCTGAAACCTTTCGAGAAGGTACTTCCTTCCGAATGACCATACATCTATCTAAAGATAGACTTGGTTAAAAATAAATATGTGCTTTGAAATTTACTTAGTTTGTAAGTATTTTATAACATAGAAGACTTATTTTCTGTTGCTTCAATAAACGCCTCAAACTGGCCATTAGGTGTCCATTGAATAGCGCCATCTCGTCCTGTAAAAAATAGTTTGGTTTGGCTTTTATTCAGTTCAGATAAGGCTTTTGAATCAAAGTTGGCAGAAGAAGCGATCGCCACTTGTGGTTGCAGAGCAATAACTAAATCTTTTAATGACTCAGGAGGACACCACAGCACTTGTGGACGAGGCAAACTACCACTTTTAACTAGTTGCTGTACCTCTTTAGACTTGATATTACCTACTAATAACCAATTCTGATCTAAAATTTGCAATTGTAAGATGGGTAATTGATCGTTGATTAATTTTGCCACTATTGAACCCGTTTTCACCCCTTGACCAACTGCCAGAGCTTGGTAAGATCCCTGATACTTTTGTAATTCTTGTTGAATTGCCTGAATTGCAATGGAATTTTCTGGCTTGGGGGAATATTCATAAAAGTTTTTGATTGGTAAACGTTGCAGTAATTCCAACCAAGCATTACTTTCATTGCCTTGAAAATCAGTTGCGATCGCCCAATTTATTTGATTTACACCCTGCTGTTGCAAAAACGGTATAATTGTGAAACGTCCTGTACCTTCATCGCCGCTATTAATTACAGTTATTGTACCTCTATCTTGAACAATTACAATTGGTTCCGTACCAGATTCTAATACGGTTATCTTAAACAATGTATTTGTAGAATGCCAAAGGGGGATGAATACTAAACCAATCGCAATCACATTAGCAAACCACCAGCGCCGCTGCCACCAAGGCACTAACCAAACCAGTATAATCAGTAGATAAATCACCAGAAGTTGCCAATTAGATATGCTGCCTACAGCAACAGAATTCCCTGGCAACTTGCTAAAAAAATCCACTAGTTTAATTAGCCAATCAGTAGGGTAATGCAACACCCCAGCGAGGAAGCTTCCTGCCTCAGTCCAAATTAATGCTGCGAGCGCACTGATGATTCCACCGATACTAATGATCGAAATTAATGGAGTACTAAGCACATTCAGCAACAAACTATAAGATGGTACAACCCCAAAGACAAAAAGTTGCACAGGTAAAGTCCAAATCGTGGCAGCTAGGGGAACGGCAATCAAAGCAGCGATCGCAGGTGGTAGCCATGCTAGGCGATTGACTAATGGGGGTACTGTTACGACTAATCCCAGTGTTGCTAAAAAACTCAATTGAAAGCCTAAATCCCAAATCCATAGAGGATTAAATACTAATAACAGAGTTGCTGCTAATAGTAATGATCCGAACTGTTTTACCTTCCTTTTTAATAGCAAACCAACTAATGCCGCAAAACCCATAATTACGGCTCTGAGAACGGCAGGTTGAAAACCTGTTAAACCCAGAAAAATGATTAAAGCCAAAAAGCCAAGGGTAAATTGAGTTGCTTTTTTTGCCCGCCTTGTTAACTGTAATATCACACTCAAAATCAAAGAAGTTTGGAACCCGGAAGCTGCTAAAGCATGAGCTAATCCGGCTTGTACAAATAAGTCGCGGATATCGTAGGGTAAATCAACAGCCTTGCTCCCTAAAACCATTGCACTCACAAGAGGCCCTTCGGGGACACCTAACCAACGAACTTGCGATCGCACAATTCGCTCCCGAATTTGCCACCATCCCCATTTACGTTCCTGATCCAAAACATTTATTTGTCGCCCAATTAAACCGGCAAATGTTCCTTCTTGCTTGAGAAACTTCTGAAAGTCGAAACCACCAGGATTAGAAGCCCCCTTTGGTTTGTACAAAATCCCAGTCACAGCAATTTGTTGACTAGGGTATAACCCAGTAACTTGAAGTATAGGCACTGTCACATACAATTTTCCAGTAACCCCTTTTGGGACACTTGCTGAACCTTTTTCATTTTTGACCTCATCTAGCTGAGTCGCTTCCAGCCAAAATTGTCCCCGTTGACTGCGAGTCAAGCGAGGATTACTTACCACTTCACCGCGAACAATCACAAGTTGTTCTTGATTAGTGCTATTTCCAGGTGGGACGAACTGACTAATATCTTCTGCACCTGGTTGCGGCACTCGCCATTGAAGATATAGAGTTGCCAATAATCCCACTAGGCCAGCAGCTAGCCATATTCGAGGATGAGGAGTAGTTTGCCAAATGTTAGACACTGCCTTATTTTTGCTTCCAGCATTTTCTGGTTTCTCAGCAAGTTGCCGTGAAGTGGTGCGTCTTCTAAAAAGAATTGCTCCCACTATCCCCAGAACCAAAATCCACAGACCACCCCAAGGAACTGCTGTAAACAGCAACCCGAAAATGTAGCCAAGACAAATAATTACACCACTGGTTTGAATCATAAGATTTTTTGTAAAAGCACCTGACAAGCCGAATTTGCAGCTGACTTAAAAATAGCTAGGGCAACAATAGAGAAAAATCCGCGTTGCTGAATTTGGCTATGAAATTTAAAAATCAAATATTCCAAACTCTTATTATCTGGGACTGGAGCGCCTTTGCATGGGCTTTTCATCTCTTTAATCAGCAACGCCGAAAAATTTTTATCCTTGTGGTGAAGTATAGTCCATCAAGTTTATACAAATAAAGCCCGCACAGGCGGGCCTTATCCTTGTAGCATTAATGCTCTAGATTCAAGATTTAACAAATTCGGTGGGTTTAAGTCCCCCGGTTCCATAAAAAAGCAAGTATGTTAGGCGGAGTTTAAATCCCCCTTAGAAAACTGTACTTCCGACTTCCGACTTCCGACTTGTTTAACGGTATTTCTGACCTTTAGCAATAGCCACATCATAAAGATATACCTAGCTGAAACGCCAGTGCTGCATCGAGAAACAGAACACACAGTCCTACGTTGACCAAATATATAATTGTTTCTAGCGGACTTAAGTAGATCATTTAATTAATTTGTAGCGAATTAAACTTTACAAGACTCTGCGTACCTTTGCGTTTACTTTGCGTTCCTCTGCGTTTAAAAACGCTACGATTTAACGCAAAGCTGTAGTTAGTTGGTGTAGTCGCACCCTTTAGGATGTTGTGCTTCCTGCTGAACTCACAGTATCTTTGAGCAACGGAAAACCTAACTTCTCCCTTTGCTCAACATATAAATGAGCTACCTTCCTAGCCAAATGCCGAATCCTGGCAATATAGCGAGTTCTCTCCGTCACCGAAATTACACCTCTAGCATCCAGCAGATTGAACGTGTGCGAACACTTCATTACATAATCTAAGCTAGGTAAAACCAATCCTCGCTCCGTCAATTGGGTAGCTTCCTGCTCATACAAATTAAATAGTGTCAGTAGCAACTCAGGATTTGATGCTTCAAAATTGTAAGTACACTGCTCAATTTCTCCTTGGAGGTAAACATCACCATAAGTAATGTTGTCCGTCCAATGAATCTTAGTAATTGCTTCCACTTGCTGGAGATACATTGTCAGCCGCTCTAACCCGTATGTAATCTCAATCGACACCGGACTGCAATCAATTCCTCCACACTGTTGGAAGTAGGTAAATTGAGTAACTTCCATCCCATCTAACCATACTTCCCACCCAGTGCCCCAAGCTCCCACCGTCGCATCTTCCCAGTTATCCTCTACAAACCGAATATCATGGTCTTCAGGACGAATACCTAAAACCCTTAACGAATCAAGATAAATCTCCTGGATATTATCTGGCGACGGTTTGATTAGGACTTGATACTGATAATAGTGTTGGAAGCGGTTGGGGTTTTCGCCGTACCGTCCATCCGTCGGGCGACGACACGGTTCAACGTAGGCAACAGCCCACGGTTCCGGCCCCAATGCTCTTAAAAATGTCTGGGGATTCTTAGTACCAGCCCCCTTCTCAATATCGTAGGGCTGGGCAATAAGACAACCGCGATCGCCCCAAAACTCATGCAATAAACCTATTACCGACTGAAAATTCACGCTTCACCCTTCCTTACTCAGCACAGTGCATAAACCATTGTTGCCTACAACCCGGCACTGTGGGCAGTTTTAGGAGAATGAAAAACAGTCCAAAAAGAATTTTGGAAAAATAGTTGACAAGATAAACGAGGTTCGCTATATTGAATAAGTGCCTGAAGCGAAGCGAGAAAAAGCGACGCT
>NZ_JBTYKD010000217.1:0-13926 GCF_054880495.1 Nostoc sp. | reverse complement strand
ATACCGCAAAATCCAACGCAGGAAATTGGGAGCGATGTCTACGACGGGCTACGCCTACGCACTTGGTCTGATATCCGCGACATCTCTGCATTCCGCCAAACTGCGGAAGTCACGGCACAAATGCCTGAATCTCCAGAGGTTCTTGTCCAAGCCACAGGTTGGCGACGAAACGCCCAGGGGAAAATTGAGTTAGTAGGAGATTTATCTCCTACTCAGGTGCAACAACCATTAACCTGTGCTGCTCTTCGCAAAATTTAATCGATTACCGTGGGTTTAAGTCCCCCGGTTTAAAATCGCGCAAGTTTTGGGTCGGGGTCTAAATAAGAGTCACAAAACTTAATTACGAATTATTTAATCATGTTTAGGACTTACGCACGAGTTACGGAATAACGAACCGCAGAGGCGCAGAGTACACAGAGAGAAGGAAGAAATGCTTAACTGAACTGTATTGAGTCCTAATGTTATTAATCATGCAATTTCGGGAAATCTAACTTGAAATCAGTTAAAGGAAGTTTTTGGTATGAGAGCGATGTCTGAGGACAAGCCCTTCTCTACGAGAGGCTGTGCCAACGGATTCGGGGGGTCACAATCGACGGGAACCGCCTTCTCTACGAGAGGCTTTGCCAACGCGCAGCGTCTCGCAGAGAAGACTGCGACCCCCTCACCGCGAAGCATCTACGCTTTTCTATCTACACTCACAATCGGGTTCTTGAGTTCCGCTCTACTACCAGCGATACTCCTTTGGAGTCGCTGCGCGATCGCACAAGTGACATCCGATGGTACTACAAACACCATTGTCAACCCAAATGGTAATAATTTCACAATTCTTAATGGGATTGCAAAAGGTAATAATTTATTTCACAGCTTCAGTAATTTCTCTGTGCCTACGGGTGGTTCAGCGAGATTCGATTTAATTAACACACCAAATATTACAACTATATTTAGTCGGGTTACAGGTAGAAACGTTTCCAATATTGATGGGTTGATTAGCACGCTTAATAGTAGTAATCCGGTGAGTTTGTTTTTGATGAATCCTGCGGGGATTATTTTTGGGGCAAATGCCCGCTTGGATATTGGCGGCTCCTTTGTGGGAACGACGGCGAATAGTATTAACTTTAGTGATGGTGTAGAATTTAGTGCGACTAATCCCGGTGCTACACCGTTGTTGACGATCAGTGTCCCCATTGGCTTACAGTTGGGGCAAAATCCAGGGGGAATTAGCCTGCAAGGGAGTGGACATCGCCTGACCGCCGGACTTTATACCCCCGTAGATCGCAGCAATAATCCCATCGGGTTACAAGTCGGGGCAGGTAATACACTGGCGCTGATTGGCGGTGAGGTTAACTTGTCCGGTGGCATTGCAGCCGTTAATGGTGGCGGGCATTTGGAGATAGGCAGTGTCAGCGAGGGGCAAGTCAGACTCAATGCTACTCTTACGGGGTGGGTCGGGGATTACTCAGAGGTGCGGCAATTCAACGATATCCAGCTCGCGCAGCAATCGCTTCTCGATGCAAGCGGCGGCAGAGGCTCGATTCAATTACAAGGACGGAATATTAGCTTAACCGAGGGTTCCGTAGCTTTGATCCAAAACCTTGGTACACAACCGTCCGGGGGAATTGCAGTCAATGCCACCCAGTCCCTTAACCTCACGGGGAATACACCCGATGGTAGGCTGGGGAGCTTCATCCAAATCGAGAACTTAGGAACGGGTCAGACGGGCGATATTAGCGTCTTTGCAGCGCAGCTATCCATCCAAAATGGAGGAGGAATCGCTACTAGGACGTTTGTTCAAGCACCTGGGGGCAATATAACAGCCAATGTCGCAGGCTTGATCGATATCGATGGCTTTGCCCCCGCCAATCCAGTCGGGTTGTCCGCGATCTCCACAAACACATTTAGCTCTGCCAATGCCGGAAATATTACGGTCTCAACCGGCAACCTGAAGATTCTGAATGGTGGCAATTTTAGCTCTGCATCCTTAGGCTCTGGAAAGACTGGAACGTTACGAGTTAATGCAAAAGACTTGATAGAAATTGCTGGCAACGCCCCTATCACATTGTCACCGAGTGGCTTGACTTCATCGACTATCAGCTCTGGAAATGCCAATAACGTGTTTGTCAATACGTCCAGATTAGTGATTCGAGAAGGTGGAGCGCTAGGGTCTGGCACCCTTGCCACGGGTTCAGCCGGTAGCGTGACGATTAATGCTTCAAAATCCGTAGATATCAGAGGTAGAAGTGCCAGTTCGACCCTATCTAGCAGTATTGCTTCAAACGCCGAGATTGTCAATCCAGCCTTTCAAGCTGCCTTTGGACTTCCTGCCATTCCTAGCGGTAACGCTGGTTCCCTAACCATTAACACACCGTCATTACGCATCACAGATGGGGCATATATAACCGTCAAAAATGACGGTCCAGGCAGAGCAGGGGATTTGCAGATTAGCGCCAACTCTATTTTTCTTGACAACCAAGGCGCTATAACCGCATCAACTGCCTCTGGAAACGGGGGTAATGTCAGATTAAATTTGCAAGACCTTCTGCTGATGCGTCACGATAGCTTCATTTCAGCCACCACTACGGGCAACGGTAATGGTGGCAACGTGTCAATTAACGCACCAGTGATTGTCGGTTTAGAAAACAGCGATATCATTGCCAATGCAGTCCAAGGTCAGGGCGGTAACATTAACATTAGTACTCAAGGCTTATTTGGGCTGAAGTACCGCGATCGCCTCACCCCAGAAAGCGACATCACCGCCAGTTCCCAATTTGGCATTAACGGTACAGTTGATATTAACAATTTTGGAGTTGACCCCAATTCCGGTTTAGTAGAATTACCAGAGAATGTCACCGACCCATCACAGCAAATTACTACAGGCTGCGCGGGCAGTGAAGGCAGCCGCTTTGTGGCAACTGGTCGGGGTGGAATACCGCAAAATCCAACGCAGGAAATTGGGAGCGATGTCTACGACGGGCTACGCCTACGCACTTGGTCTGATATCCGCGACATCTCTGCATTCCGAAAAACTGGTGAGGTGACAGCCCAAATTCCCCTATCTCCAGAGGTTCTTGTCCAAGCCACAGGTTGGCGACGAAACGCCCAGGGGGAAATTGAGTTAGTAGGAGATTTATCTCCTACTCAGGTGCAACAACCATTAACCTGTGCTGCTCTTCCCAGGAGTTAATTTTTTTGAGCTAACTATCTAATTCCCCAAAGCGATCGCGATACTGCTGGAGCAGCGCTTGCATATCCTGCAATTGTTGCTCCGCCTGCTCTGCTCGTTGACGTTCCTGTTCGGCTCGTTGACGTTCCTGCTCTGCCCGTTGCTCCAACTCCACCGGACTCAAAAATTGCCGCCCATCTGGTCGGTAAATCACCAGTTCATGGTTGCCCACCGCAAACCGAATCCCCAATAGAGGACTCGTCCACCCATCCATCTGAGCAATTGGTAGCAATTGTTCATCTTGCCGTCGCCAACCTTTGAGTTCATAGCGGTCTGGGTCATACTGATAGTATTCTTCCACCCTGTATGTTTGGTAAAACTCTAGCTTGCGTTCCATCTCATCTGCATTGTTGTTGGGTGAGAGAATTTCGTATACCACTTGTGGGGCAATGTTGTCTTCCTGCCACTGTTTGTAAGACCCCCGCTGTCCTTTAGGTCTACCAAACACCACCATTGTATCCAGTGCAACTGGTGAGATTAAGCGCGATTTCACCGGGAACCAGAGCAAATCTCCCGCTACAAACACGTTAGGTTGATCAGCAAATAGAATTTCCAGATTTTCCTTGATTAGGACGATCCAACGAAACTGTTCGGTATTGTCTGCCATTGGCTTACCGTCGCTGTCGGGGAAATGTAAATCTGCATCCGTGCGAAAGAAGGTGGTCATAGGTTAACCCGGAATGACACAGTGTTTTAATTGTATGCGATCGCCCGCGACGTGATAGATCCGATTAGAAATTGGGCAATATGACTCTATTAATATCTCAAATACTTTTACTGTGAGTGATTGTTCAAAATAAAATCTTGGTAATTATTTATGGCTTTCGGAATTAAACAAACTCGTTGGCTATATATCAGCCTCAGTATTTTAAGTTTGTGTTTAGCATTTACCATCACACCTGTAAAAGCTTCTCCAGCAGTAATAACAACAGTTCTCTCTTCTTCTCAACCAACCAACGGGCTACAACAAGGACGGAACCTCTACCAATCGGGACGCTTTGCAGAAGCTGTTACAGCTTGGCAAAGGGCAGCACAACAGTACCATACCCAAGGTGATCGCCTTAACGAAGCTCTCAGTTTAAGTTACCTTTCATTAGCACAACAGGAACTTAATCAATGGCAAGCAGCCCAACAGTCTATTGAGCAAAGTCTGAAACTATTGCAAACAAATAAACCCTCTGCTGATGCAATTCTTTGGGCGCAAGCATTCAATACGCAAGCAAATTTGCAATTGCACACTGGCAAAGCTGAAACCGCTCTCGAAAGTTGGCAACAAGCGCAAAAATTTTATGAACAAGCAGGCGACAAAATGGGTAGCTTGGGTAGTCAAATCAACCAAGCACAAGCTTTACAAACTTTAGGATTTTACCGCCGTTCTAAACAACAGTTGGAGGTGCTGACTGAAAAACTCCAAGGGATACCGGATAATGAAATCAAAGTTAGCGGATTGCGATCGCTTGCTTTAGCCTTGCATGAGATTGGCGACTCTAGTAAAAGTCAACAGCTTTTAGAGCAAAGTTTAGCGATCGCTAGCAAAATTGCAGCCAAACCCCAATTAAGTTCTATCCTTATAAGTCTGGGACAAAGTGCTGTTAACTTCCAAGGTCCCGAAGCAGCATTAGATTACTTTAAACAGGCTCAAATCTTAGCCACCAACCCAAGTGATCAGTTACAAGCGCGTTTAGCTCAGTTTAAACTTTTCCTCAATTACGACAAACTTGAGTTTGCTACCCCACTCGCACCGCAACTACTCCAACAACTTCGGGAACTGCCCCCCAGTCATACTTCCCTCTACGCAGCGATCAATTTTGTTGCCAGCTTCAATCGCCAGTTAAATCCTGATCAAATCTTACCACTCAAAGATTTGGCGCAACTGATGGCAGTCACAGTCAAGTCTGCACAGCAAATCCAAGATGCACCAGCCCAAGCTTATGCACTATATCAGTGGGCAAAACTCTATTGTCGTACACAGCAGATATCTGAAGCACAGGAATTAGCTCAGAAATCTCTCGATATTGCTCGTCAACTCCAAGCTAACGATATCATTGCTCAATCTGCTTGGCAGGTGGGACAATTGTATAAGCAACAGGGCGATCGCTCCAAAGCAATTACTGCCTATACAGAAGCCGTCAATGCTTTAAAGGCACTGCGAGGGGATTTGGTGGCCATCAACTCTGATGTCCAGTTCTCTTTTCGCAGCAGTGTTGAGCCTGTTTATCGGGAACTAGTTGATTTACTTCTAGAGAATCAACCCAGTCAAGCAGAACTCATGCAAGCTCGTGAATTGATAGAAGCACTCCAAATTGCTGAACTCGATAACTTTTTTCGGGAAGCCTGTTTAGATAAAACTCAACAGATTGATCAGGTTGATCCCACTGCAACTGTTATTTATCCGATTATCCTGCCAGATCGTTTAACAGTAATCCTCTCGAAAGCCGGGCAACCACTCCGTTCTTATGTTACTTACAAATCTCAAGCTGAAATTGAGCAGACTTTAGACAATTTTTTGGTTGCTCTTAACCCTGTCTCGGATTCCAAAGACCGTGATCGAGTGTCCCAACAGATTTATGATTGGTTGATTCGTCCAGCCGAAGCAGAGCAAGCATTTATTGATAGCAAAACATTGGTGTTTGTTTTAGATGGTCGGTTGCGGAACATTCCCATAGCAGCTTTGTATGATGGTAAAAAATATCTGATCGAGAAGTATGCTGTGGCGCTCTCACCAGGATTGCAACTAATGGCGACGCAATCGCTTCATCAAAATCATCTCAGTGCGATCGTCGGTGGTATTAGCCAAGCTCGCGCGGGCTTTAGTGCTTTGCCCGCAGTGGAATCAGAAATCAAACAAATCTCCAAGGCGGTGTCTTCCTCTGTGTTGCTGAACCAGCAATTCACCAGTCAAGCCCTTGCTGAACGGGTGAAATTCAGTAGCGCCAGTATTGTCCACCTAGCAACCCACGGACAGTTTAGTTCTCGCCTTGAAGATACCTTCTTGCTCACTTGGGATGGACAAGTCAACGTTAAGGAGTTATCTGAACTCCTGAAAAATCGGGGTAACGATCCCTCCAAAGCCATTGAGTTGCTGGTACTAAGTGCCTGTGATACCGCCGCAGGAGACGATCGCGCTGTCCTTGGACTGGCGGGCTTGGCTGTCAAATCCGGCGCTCGCTCAACTATCGCCACCCTCTGGCCTGTTAAAGATCAGGTAGCCGCGATCCTCATGACTCGCTTCTATAACCAACTGCGACAACCCAAAATCACTAAAGCTGAAGCCTTAAGACAAGCACAAATTAGCCTAATTCGCCAAACTGATTTCCACGCTCCCTTCTTTTGGTCTGGCTTTGTTTTGATCGGCAACTGGATATAGCTAAGTAATAACACTAGATCGGCCTTCAAAAAATTAGGCTATTTTTTTACAATTTTATCACTAAACCTCGGCTATAGTGATAGCTGAAGTTCCCAGAATTGACTGTTGCTTGGACTTATTCTCTGAGCTTCTGTCCATAGTGGAAAGAAAGTATTTTGTATCATATTTCAATTGTAGATGAGGTAAAACATCATGAAACGTCGATATTTAGCTGGTACATTGAGCGTCATCGCTCTGATCGCTAGCAGTGCTTGGACTAGTGCCAATGCTGTTACATTTACCCCACCCACTAACAATGGCTCTCCTAGTCAAGCAACCGGAGGAGCTTCTCGGGGTAGTATGTTTACTCCTGCCGCCGGGAATGGTGCGCCCAGACAAGCAACCGGAGGAGCTTCTCGCGGCAACCTCTTTACACCTACTGTCGGCAAAGGTGCGCCGCAACAAGCAAGTGGGGGTGCTTCTCGCGTGGGTACTTATTACTTAAATCCATCGACTGTAAGTGCAACAGAACCAGCAGCACTAATCGCCCTTTTGCCCGAAAACTTCTATGGCACAACAGTGTCTGAACGTCCCACAATTCTGGTGTATCTCCCGGCTTCCAATGCCCAAGAAGCTGTGTTCAGCCTCAAGGATGAAGCTGGGAATATACAACATCAGATGAAGATTCCAGTTGCAGGCAAAACTGGGATAATTGCGATCAAATTACCAGCCAATGCACCCGCTTTAACCGTTGGCAAAAACTATCAATGGTTCCTAGCACTCAAACTAGATGGACAACTCAGCCCGAGTACGCCTTACGTCGATGGTTGGGTTCAGCGTATCCAGCCCAGTGCGGAGTTGGCAACAGCAATGCAAGGGCAAGATGCTCTGAAGCGGGCTACTGCTTTGGGTAAAAACGGTGTTTGGTATGACTGTGTGGCAACACTTGCAGCCGTATACACCGCCCAACCTAGTAATGCAACCCTCGGCAAAGAATGGGAAGAACTTTTGTCCTCAGTGAGTTTGAAGCAGATTGTAACAGCGAATTTATTAGCATCTACTAACTAATGCCAGGTTAATCCTACTTAACGTTGACTAGCGGCGAGTTGATAGCGCCTTTGAAGATCCGTTTATGGACTCTTTAAGAATCCCACGGCTGAAGCCGTGGGGAGTATCAAGGAGATAACTGTATGGCAAAAATATGTAGGTGGCGGAGATTCCAGACTTTTATCCAACGCACTCGTAGCGTTTTGATTATTACTCCCAGCGTTGCCTTGACGGTTATAGTTGGGCAATCGTTGGGACTTTTCAATTTACCGGAATGGAAAATTCGTGACCAATGGGTTCGTCAGCGAACGCCACAGACGATCGCTGACGAAATTGTAATTGTCACAATCGATGAGCGCGATATCCAATCAGTGCAAAAATGGCCAGTTCCAGACTGGGCGCTAGCACGATTGCTAGAAAAAATCCAGGCGCAGCAGCCCCGATCTATCGGATTGGATCTTTATCGAGATTTACCCGAAGGAAGTGGACATGAGCAACTTGTTAAAGTCTTCCGCAACACTCCCAATTTAATCGGAGTTGAGAAAATTTCTGGTGAACGCGTCAATCCCCCACCAGAATTGAAAAAAAAGGATCAGGTAGGATTAGCAGATTTAGTCTTGGATAGCGATCGCTTTGTACGTCGTGCGCTCTTGACAGCTGAAGATGCCAAAGAGAAAAATACCATTAAAGCCGGACTGGCAACCCTTGTGGCTCTTAAGTACCTCGAAACCGAAAGAATTAGCTTAGAAAGCATTGACCCCAAAAAGCAAAAGTTTCAGTTGGGCAAAGAAATTTACCTGCCCCTGCAAAATCAAGAAGCAGGTTATACCGATGCCGATTTAGGAGGCTATCAAATTCTGCTCAACTGGTATGGAACAGATGCCGCATTTCGCACAGTTGCCATGCGCGATGTGTTAGCAGGGAAAATTCCGGCAAATTTGATGCGCGATCGCATGGTATTTATTGGCTCAGTCGCCTCTAGTACCAATGATTTCTTCAGCACACCCTTCTCTTCCTGGGTATCTGCTCAAAAACCGACTCCAGGTGTCGTTATTCATGCCAATATTGCTCATCAACTAGTACAAGGGGCAAAAACCGGAAAATCCAGCCTGCACGGTGTTTCTGGCATTTCTCTATCACTGTTAATTATTTTTTGGTCTGTCATCGGTTCTACGGGCAGTTGGTGGTTAGCTAGTGCGCGTACCGGGCAACGGATTCCCGGCGGCAAAATTCTTTGGGCAACTGTAGGCATTAGTGGAGCCTGTGTATGGGCTGGCTATGGGATGTTTTTGCATGGTATTTTAATTCCGGTAACACCCGCCTTAGCTGCGTTTATCGGTAGTGTGATTGCGACAACGAACGCCTATAAACAGCAGAAGTTAGAACAAACAAATCGTCAACTGGAAATTGCCAACAGTCAACTATTAGATTATTCCAAAACCCTGGAGACAAAAGTCGAAGAACGAACTCATGAATTGGTTGAGGCAAAGCTTGCTGCCGATGCTGCTAATCAGGCCAAGAGCGAGTTTCTTGCGAATATGAGCCACGAACTACGCACACCCCTAAATGGCATCCTTGGTTTTGCCCAGGTACTAGAAGGATCGCCAAATATGACAGCTAAAAACCTGGAAAGAGTCAGCATTATCTACCAATGCGGATCACACCTTTTGATGCTGATCAATGACATTCTCGATCTCTCAAAGATAGAAGCGAGGAAATTGGATTTGGTTGCAACCAGTGTGCATCTGCCCAATTTCTTACATAGTGTGACTGAGATTTGTGGTATCCGGGCGGAACAGAAAGGGATTGCATTTAATATCTTAATTAGCGATCGCCTACCAGTTGCCATTGAAGTCGATGAAAAACGGCTGCGGCAAGTGTTGATTAACTTGCTGGGCAACGCGATCAAATTTACAGATAGTGGTAGTGTGACATTTACAGTGGAAGTCATTAGTCAAGAGTCTAAACCAATGACAGATGACAATGGACAAATCACCCATCAAAAAATTCGTTTTCAGATTGAAGATACGGGTATTGGGATGTCACCAGACGATCTCGAAAAAATCTTTTTGCCCTTTGAGCAAGTGGACCAAGCAGGGCATGGATCTGAAGGTACTGGCTTGGGATTGGCAATTAGCCACAGAATTGCGGCATTGATGGGGAGCCAAATTCAGGTGGAGAGTCACCAAGGTCAAGGAAGTCTGTTTTGGCTGGATTTGACAGTACCAGTACCACTCGATCATAACTGGCATAGAGGAGCAATCGCCCCAACTCCCCAGAAAATCACCGGGATTCGGGGTAGTGCGCCTCAGATTCTCATTGTCGATGACGATCATAACCACTGTTCCATGTTGACCAGTCTGCTGGAAGAAAGTGGCTGTCGAACCCTGGAAGCGAATGATGGCAAACATGGGCTACAGGTGGCAACTGAACACAATCCAGATGTGATTCTGCTCGATTTAGCCATGCCGAATATGGATGGTTTTGAGTTAATGCTTCACCTGCAAGCGAATCCGCAAACCTCTTCTATTCCGATTATCGTCTCTAGTGCCAGCGTCTTCGAGTCAAATCGCCAAAGGAGTTTAGAGGCAGGGGCAACAGCATTCCTGCCCAAACCCCTCCAGATTGACGAACTACTAAATAAACTGCGATCGCTCTTGGGAGTAGAGTGGATCTATGCCCAATCTTCGCCTGTCAAAGGTGAGCAGGTAACTGGTAGTGAATGGGTTCTACCATCCCAGGATGTTTTGCAACAACTCTATCATCTGGCAATGATGGGGGATATCGCGGCGATCGAGGGAATCTTAGCAGAGCTAAGTGAGCAAAACAGTCAGCTAGCTCCTTTCGCGGCAGAGTTAAACAAACTCACTGCCAATTTCCAAACCGCAAAAATCCGTAAGTTCCTCAAATCATTTGTCACAAAGGAGTTACATCCATGATCCTGAATTCTCTCTCGAAACCGATATATATTCTATTGGTGGATGACAATCCAAATAATCTCAAGCTGCTACATGAAGCGATTCAGGCGTGTGGCTGGAAAGCCCTGATGGCAACAGATGGAGAGTCAGCGATCGAACAAACAGAATATGCCCTTCCCGATCTCATTCTCTTGGATGTGATGATGGCAGGGATTGATGGATTTGAAACTTGTCGTAGGCTGAAAACCAATCCGATCACTCAGAATATTCCAGTGATTTTCATGACTGCCTTATCCGATTCTACAGACAAGGTGGCGGGACTGGAAATAGGTGCAGTTGACTACATTACCAAACCCTTCCAACAGGAAGAAGTCATTGCCCGTTTAAAGTTACACCTGAAAATTTCCCATCTCACCCGGACATTAGAAGAACGTGTTCAAGAGCGCACCGCAGAATTAACTCAATCTCTACAGCAGTTAAAACAAACCCAACTACAACTGATCCAGAGTGAAAAAATGTCCACTATCGGACAGATGGTTGCAGGTATTGGTCATGAGATTAATAATCCGGTTGGTTTTGTTGGGGCCAATTTACCCTATATTGAGGAATATGTAAATAATTTGCTTCGCCTGGTCAGTTTGCAACAGCAGAAGCTACCGCAGCCAGATCCGGAAATTCAAGAGCTTGTTGAAGAAATCGACTTGGAGTATTTGGTAGAGGATCTGCCGAAACTACTCGCATCAATGCACCAGGGAATTACCCGTCTTAAAGATATCAGCCTGTCTCTGAGAACTTTTGCTCGCACAGATATTACATCTCAGGTGGAGTTTCAGATTCACGAAGGAATCGATAGTACCTTAATGCTATTGAAACATCGACTCCAAGGCAATGGCGATCGCACTAAAATCCAGGTTGTAACACAATACGGTGATTTACCTCCAATCACTTGCTATCCTGGACAACTGAACCAGGTGTTCATGAATATCATCGCCAATGCCATTGATGCATTTGATGAACTCAATCAAAACCATTCTGCTCAAGATATTGCTGCTTGCCCAAGGCTTATCACCATTACTACATCGGTTGATCCTCAGCAACAAACCGTCACAATTTGCATTCAAGATAACGGTCCCGGTATGCCTGCTGAGGTGCGATCTCGAATTTTTGAGCAATCTTTCACAACCAAGTCCGTGGGCAAGGGAACTGGGCTAGGATTAGCTATAAGCTACCAAATTATTGTCGATAAACACAACGGAGAACTAAAATGTTTCTCAATGCTTGGTGACGGGACAAAGTTTATTATTACTCTGCCCATGTGACTAAATAATTCATAATTCATAATTTTATGAAATGATGAAATCATCTACTTAATAATGTATAATCAACCCTAAGAGTTTAGGGTGCTTGTCAAGTATTAACCTACTTGCTAGTACAGCACGGCGTAAATAAGCCACCCATTTGTAATCTCTGAAACCCTTGCTAAAACGTAATTACGAATTACGAATTACGAATTACGCGAAGCGGTACTAGTACTGCCAAAGTATGTTCTATGTCTAAATCTGCAATCATCGTTACCGTCAAACTGTTCGCTGTTTATCAAGAAGCCTTTAGGGTTTCGGAACTGGTAGTAGAATTTCCCAATAGTATGCCAGTAAAGGCAGTATGCGATCGCCTCATCGCTGAACACCCCGAGCTCTCTCAATGGCGTGACATCACCCGCTTCGGGATTAATTTAATATTTGTCGAACCAGATACCCTACTACAAGATGGGGATGAAGTTGTGTTAATTCCCCCAGTTAGCGGCGGTTAGCAAAACACTTAGGAGTGATGAGTTATGAGTGAGCAGTTAAAGATTTCTAACTCATAACTACTCATTGTGGCGTAGGCGTAGCCCGTCGTAGACATCGCTCTGACGGGTATAGCAATGGTCTGACCGTCGGGTGTGGTCTATTGACCACATCCACTTATTTGTTAGCGTCAAGCCTACGGATACACCACATTTAGTAATTAAGGCTTTTAAAGGGCGAAGCAGTTACCTTCTAAGAAAAGAATTTCCTATACTTTTAAAACTTCCTTCGCTGTGGACAAGGAGCTATTTTGTGAGTACTGCGGGTAATATAAGTAGTGAGGCAGTTAGAAAGTATATTGAAGATCCTCACCACGCCTCAAATTAAAAAGAAAATGCCACTGCGGTTAAAACCGCTCTTTTCCCTTCCCTCTCAGGTCTAAAGACACTGAGTTTCCCGCATCCCGCGTATTCCTATGATCATAGAGAATTGGACTTAGCAGTTAGCTTTACTAAGTGATCTAACTCTTGCTGCATCTGACTAACAACTAATTCATAACATTCATTGACATAGTGGCGATCGCTGGCTGCTTCTGAACCGTAGCGTTGAAATACAATTGGTGGACAAATCCGCGTGTAGATGGGCACAGGTAATGGAATGTTGGGCAATGGACCAATTCCTAATCCCCAAGGCAGTCCAAGATAGATCGGAAAAACTTCTGGATCAATCCCAAACAGCCAAGGCATCCCCCACTCGTGGAGTTGCTGCACAATTTTGTAGCAGTCAGCGATTACAATCAGCGTATCGTGAGCGCCCCAGGAAATCACAGGCACAATCGGCACATTTTCCCGCAACGCTAACTTGATAAATCCTTGCCGCCCTGCAAAGTGGATTTTATTACGTAAATAATGCGGTCGGAAAATATCTTCAGCTCCACCTGGATAAACTAGCAGACTAGCTCCAGAGTGCAAGGCAGTGTAAGCCATTTTCGGATGAGCGATGATTGCTCCAGCCTTGCCGACCAGTTGCGTTAGTGGTGAGCTAACCTGCCAAGCCTTGGGATGCATCAAACCATAAATGGGTTGCTCTACACCAAATCGTCGGAACCAGTCGTACATCATCATTGTCATATCGGGAGCCGCGAATCCCCCATTGTGCGAACCGACAAATAGAACTTTTTCTTGAGGTGGAATATTATCCCAGCCACTAGTTTGAACTCGAAAATAGTAGTGATACAAAAAGCCCAACAGGGGCATCAGAGATTCTATGAACTTTGGATCTCGCTCATCCAAAGACCAACCGGGTTTTTTGTTTATGAGATGTTGCTTTTTTGACATCGATGCATTTTAACAAAATTGGCAAAGGTCAAACAATGCTTCTTAGTACAGTTTTGCGTAAAAACGTAGCGTTTTTAATGCCTGGTAACAGATTAATGTCCCTGGCTTACCTCACCCTCAATCCCTCTCCTTTATAAGGAGAGGGAAGCTAGATACAGGATAAACTTTTGCATTTTATTTAACTTTACACCGTAAGTCCCCCACTGAATTGTACTCAATCAGTGGCGGGATATAAGGTGGGCAATGAGGAATTGACCGACAAACGACAATA
>NZ_JBTYKD010000216.1:0-12595 GCF_054880495.1 Nostoc sp. | reverse complement strand
TTATCGCAGGTAACAGCTGCACCCGTATCCCCAGGATTATTGTGGATAGGGATTGGCATCGGTTTACTTGCCTTGTATGCTGTATTGACTGAACAAGTAATAGTAGATGACACGGGAATTCAGGTTACTTACCCCGCCTGGGTGCCTCGCTTTTTTCGTAAAGGCTGGTTATTACCTTGGTCACAAGTGAAAGAGTTAAAACCTCGCACCACTGGTCAAGGAGGGCTAGTTTATTATTTCGTCAGCCAGGATGGGAAAGCTTATTTACTACCGATGCGTGTAGCCGGATTTGCCCGTTTCGTGCAAATTGTCCAAGTAAAGACAGGTATTGATACCACAAATGTTTGCCCTTTAGCGCAACCGTGGATGTACCTAATTTTACTAGGATTTACGCTACTATTATTCTTGGTCGATGGCTGGGCGATCGCTACAGCCTTAACCACCAGACAATTAACTTAAAATAGGGCATTGGTTATTTCTCCCCTATCTCCCTACTCCCCTTGAATAATGCCACACTCAGGCTAGAGCAAGTTAATCTGTTTACAAAGCTGAAAACCCAACTTCCAGGCAATCAGCAAGGATACCCCATATTGCAAGATATTTCCTTCGAGGTATTCCACGGCGATCGCATTGCCATTTTGGGGCCAGTTGGCGCTGGTAAAACTTCGTTATTATACCTCCTCAACCGCCTAATTGAACCCACAAGTGGCAAAATCTATCTAGAAAATCAAGAATATCGCCAAATTCCTGTCATCGAGCTACGCCAGATGCTTGTACTTGTGTTGCAAGAATCAAAACTGTTGGGGATGACAGTTGGGGAAGCCTTGGCTTATCCTTTAGTTTTGCGTGGTTTGTCCAAACAGACAATTCAGCAACGAGTCAGTCACTGGATAGAACAACTGCACATTCCCAATGAATGGTTAGGGCGAACAGAGGTGCAACTTTCTGCTGGACAACGACAATTAGTAGCGATCGCTCGCGCCTTAGTCATCCAGCCTAAAATATTATTATTGGACGAGCCAACCTCTGCCCTAGATGCTGGTACGGCGTCTCATCTAATGCAAGTCTTAATCCAGTTAAGTGAAACTCATCAAACTACGATTCTGATGGTAAATCATCAACTGGAACTAGCCCAAATGTTTTGCACTCGTTTATTACACCTACAACAAGGTCATTTATTCGCAAATCAAAGAGTCTCTGAAGTAGACTGGGTTGAATTACGAGAAACCTTGATTCAAGCAGAAGCTAAAGACGATTTTGAATTTTAAAGTTTAGATGAGTCAGGAGACAGAAATCAGGAGTCATTTTCTTCCTCTGCCTTATCCCCATGCCCAATGCCCCATTCACACTTGACTACTACTAAGTGTTGAACGTTGATTGCTAAATCTTTCTCTAGCTAACTTTGTTGTTTGTGACTGTGAAATATTAGTATTCAAAATTTCCATATTAAAACGGTATCCTACATTGCGGATAGTTTGAATCAAATTCGGTTGCCGGGGGTCAAGTTCCACCTTTTTTCGCAGCGACAAAACGTGAGTATCAATGGTACGAGGGTTATCGATGGCGTCAGGCCAAGCCCGACGTAGCAATTCCGACCTACTCAGAGGCACTCCCCCAGCTTGTGCCAAAACATACAGCAAACTGAATTCTTGGGGTGTTAAGTCGATAAACTCCCCCTGGAAGCGGACACGGCGCTGAACTAAATCGATTTGTAAAGTGCCATAATCCAAATAAGCTGGTGCAGTTGGTGTGCGCTTCCGACGAATCAGTGCCTCTACCCGTGCCAAAAACTCTTGCATCCCAAAAGGTTTGCTCAAATAATCATCTGCACCCGCCTTTAAACCTGCCACAATATCACCTTCAGTATTACGGGCAGATAGCATTAAAATTAGAGGCTGCTGCTGACGATGTAACCACCGACAAAACTCAATGCCATCACCATCAGGCAAGTCTGCATCTAAAATGACCAGTGTTGGTTGATGGCTTAAAAATACTTCCCTTGCTTGATAAATACTGGCAGCTTGATGCACACGGTATTCCAGTTGTTGCAAGTGCCAACCCAGCAACGACCTCAGATGGGGATTCCCCTCAATGATTTCTATACAAACGGAACCCACAGTGGCAAGACCCCTTAGCGTCAATGACTCTCAAAATAACAAGCCTATCTCTAAGGTTTTGTAGCCTTTGTTACTTCAATTGCTATTAGCTTTACATTTCCTTATAAAATAGAGTGGCATATCTTTAATTTATGCCTTGCCGAAAAGGGATGACAAATATTCTTAAATTTTTATTAAATTTATCAAAAGTCTTGTTACAATTATTAAGAGTTCTTTAAAATTAACATTTTGCTTTGAGATGGGTGTCATGTAGAAAATATTTATAATCCAACCACTTAACCGTTACTACAACAGCTTTTCAACCTGATGGTGAAAGTGGATTTTTTAGCAAAAATTAGTACCCACATCCAGCAATATAACCCCAATATAATTGGGCTGTTGATTATGAAAATCATAAAAATAATTTAGCAGATAACTAGAATCGATGTTTTCTGGAATAGGATTAAAGTAGCTTGTAGCTGTTAGGAGGGTGCTGCCCAAAGTAGATGTATTGACTTTGAGTTGATGCCAAAGTGAAATTACAGTTCACATTTGAGCGTGAATCATTTACAATTCTCATTCCAAAGAGATTAATACAGCAGTTATGCTCCAAGACACACAAACCATCCGCTATTACCAAAGACTCACCGACGCCTTCGCCGAGTTATGGAATCGCGGTTATCGCACGGATGATATGCGGATGTATTTGGATGGATATCTAGCCGCACTGCGACATGGCAACATCATTGAACCTTTTCTGATTCATCGCTTAGAAGAGGAAGCCAGCCGCTACTTGTACGATGGATCAAATTTTGCAGTGCCGCAACCACAGCCACAACCCGATTACTACTAAGTACCATTTACTTGGTCATTAATAGTAACCGTTAATTACAACAGATAATTATACCATATTATCTGGATTTCTCAACGGCTTGCCGTGGTGTGAAATTTGGGAGATATTGTATTTATAAAATGCATCCCCTCAGCCGTATATTGGTCTTACCAATGCGGCTGAGGGGATTGTTGACATAACTTGAAATTGATTGATTCAAAGACAGATCAAGTATTTTTCTCAGAAACCTATTAAAAATAACTCGTAATTGATAATTCGTAATTGGATTCTTAACTACGAATTACGAATTACGAATTAGTTACGAGGCTAGTGCTACTTCTACTTGTTGCTGCAATTCACCTTTTTGGTACAGTTCAATCAAGATGTCAGAACCGCCCAGGAATTCACCATTGATATACACTTGGGGAATTGTCGGCCAGTTAGAGTATTCTTTAATTCCTTGACGGATTTCAGAATCTGATAGAACATCAACCGTCTCGAAGGGAACTCCCAAAGTATTGAGAATCTGTACCACGTTGTTAGAAAAACCACATTGGGGCATTAACTTGTTTCCCTTCATGAAAACTAAAATCTTGTTCTGTTGTAGCAAGTTATCAATTTTCTGTTTGAGTTCTGGCGTCATGATATTTGTGTTTCCTGTGTTGCATTCAACGATAACCAATTAGGAGTTAAAAATTCATAACTCCTAACTCTATGTTTACGAAGCTGTTGTTGCTTGCCAAACTTCGGGAGTATATGTTTTTACTGCCAAGGCATGAATCGCTTCAGTTGACATAGCTTGCCCCAACGCCCCATAAATTAACTGGTGCTGTTGCACTAATCCCTTACCTGCAAAGTGCGATGAAACAACTGTCACCTGATAGTGATCACCGCCACCAGTCAAGTCTTGTACCTGAATCTGGGCATCTGGGAGTTCCGCCTTGATCATTTCCTCAATCTGCTGCGGACTAATCATCGCAATTCCTGAAAAAACTTACTTTTCTATTATTAACAGATATAGAGTAAATACCTGTGCCAACTTCAGGTTTTGACAAGGCTGGGGAGAAATCCGCCTCTGAGCTATATTTTTCAGAACGCTGGATCAAAGTCTACGGCAGATAATCCTATCCTAGCACTGGGGCGTTCCAAGGTGTTGCTCAGGGAGAGAAGGATGTGAAAGATGGGGAAAAACAGGTAACAAAAATTTAATTTATTTTTTTTGGGACGAGGAAGATGAACTACCACCTTCTTTGGGATAGGGAGAATCAACAAAACCCAATTCAAACAACTGTTTATAGGCTTTCTTGCCTAAATCTCGCGTCGGGTTTTGACTCTTAATTATTTGAATCAACAAGGGTACAGCTAATTCTGGCTGATTTTGCGCTCGATGTACTAATGCTAGCTGAAAGGTTGCTTCATCTCGCTTCTGGGCTGTTGATAGAGCTTTTTGACGCTGAGAATCTGAAACTCTATTATCAATTCCCGAAAAGCTAGAATTTAACTCTTGATAAAAATTAGATAGCTGATTATAAACCTGACGCGCTTCTTCCAGTTTTTTAACAGCTAAGGGGTAATTTTGAGCAGAAATGGCTTGGTCTGCATCTTTCACTAAGCGATCGCCTCCATCAATACTCAAAAGGCTGTTACTTTGGGTTATGGGGCGAAGGTTATTGGGAGCGCTGGGATCAATTGGTTGTGGTTGGCTGGTAGTGCTTGGTAACTGTGATACCTGAGCATTCACAGGTGATAGCAGACTGAGGACTGCTATGACTGATAAAACAGTACGGTGCATCAAGGTAACAGCGACAGCAGTGTTCATGGGATCAATTAGTGTGACAACTAGATAAAAAAGTTATGGAAACTTCGGGTATCTTAACTCTGTTTTGGTCTTGGACAAAGCAAACCTACATCCTAAGTATCTCTGATTTAGACTAAAAATCCCTTTAATCGAGTTCCCATTACCCTTGTATAGTAGCTAACTAAAATCGTCCTGATCAGCGATACCTACGGACTACATTAAGAATTAGTAATTTCTACAAATGCGTGATTAGTAATTTTTGTTTCTTGATGGCTTAATTGTTGCAGTGCCTTTGCTAAATCAGCTGTAATGCTTTTAGCATCTTGTTTTATACAGCCACTCATGTAATCCGTGACTCTGATTGGCGAACCAATGTGAATACTTACATCTGTACCCCAATTTGGATAAGGTTGGCTGTAATTAATGCCTATGGGTATAATTTTCACTCCCAGCCCGGAATGACTAGATTCGGCACTCAAAGCCAGACGAGCAATTCCCGGCTTCAACTGATGAACTTGTCCATCACGAAAAATGTTACCTTCGGGAAAGATTACCAGGGTTTTATTCTGCTGAAGTAGTTCAACTCCATGTCGCAACGTGCGGATAGATGGATGCTTAGAATCTACAGGAAACCCCCCCAAACGTCGGACAAACCAGCCTTGCAAACCTTGGCATTCGTCAATAGTCACCATAAACCGCAAATCTTGTTCTCTCAGACAATCAGCCGTAGCGTAGGGTACGAGCAATGCATCCCAACGCGCCCGATGGGTAGGCGCGAGAATTACAGGCCCAGTTGTGGGGATATTTTTTTGTCCGGTTATTCTAATTTGCCCAAAGAATAATGGTAATAGGCAGTGACGCCCAAATAAATGTGCCAGAGGACTTAACCAAGGAGAAACCCTTGAGGTAGTACCAGCTACCTGAGGATTTCCTGCTGTGTGTTGGCAGGTATCGGATGAAGAGTAAAATTCCATTATGACGGATGCAGCTGATTGACGGATAAAATTTAACGTAAAGCCTGACTAGTTACACCGTAGATTCTCTTGCGTGACTTGTGTCGTACTAGATGGACAGTTTTACCTCTGTCCGTTAGTTTACACTACGCCGCTTATTGGCAAACCAAGCCTGTAATTGTTGACGACAAGCTGACTCTAGAATGCCTCCGATTACCTGGAGACGATGATTAGAAGCAGCGCTATCGGGTATGTTAATAACTGTACGAATTGCGCCAGTTTTTGTATCGTCTACTCCATATACAAGTAGTCCTAGACGCGCTTGGACAATCGCACCTGCACACATCGGGCAAGGTTCGAGAGTTACGTAGAGGCTGCACTCATTAAGATGCCAATTTTGTAAAGTTGTTGCGGCTCTCTTGAGAGCGAGAATTTCCGCATGAGCGGTAGGATCTTTGTCGCGCTCTTTTCTGTTTTCTCCTTGTGCCAGCAATTTGCCAGTTGAATCAATGATAACGGCACCTACAGGGACTTCATCGGCATCACCTGCTGCTTTTGCTAATTCTAAGGCATAACTCATCCATTGTTGATGTATAAGATATTCTGTATACTTAGTTAGCATCTTCTGATAAATAGAGTATGTGCAACTTAATATTCTGACCTCACTTCCATTCCTCTCTCCTAAAAGGAGAGAGGAATGGAATTTTTTCGCTTTCGTGGTAAGCTAATCGGCATTTAAGTTGCATACTAACAGGGCTAAAGCCCTTACTACAAGCGAATCATTCTCGAAAAATGAATGACGATTAGTTTAATAGACCAAAACTCCCCTCTCCGTTGGCGTAAGCCTGCCGTTAGGGGTTAAACAAATCAAAATTTTTAAGTTTAGCATCACCAAGCCACCCTTGGGGGCTAATCTTATTGTTAAATAACGGCTTGGGCTAAAAGGGGATCTAGTTGACTTTGGGTGTCTAGCTGATAGAGGTCATCGCAGCCGCCAATGTGCTGGTTATTGATAAAGATTTGCGGTACACTACGGCGTCCATTAGCGCGTTCTGCCATTTTAGCTCTGGCTGCTTCGTTGCCGTCGATTTTATATTCAGTAAAATTTACACCTTTCCACCACAGTAGCATTTTGGCACGAATGCAGTAAGGACAAGTTAGCCATGTGTAAAGTTCGACGTTGGCTTTGACTCGCTCTGGATGGCGATTTAAAAGGGGATTAAGAAATTCTAGCATATTGATGCTTAAGCAAGGTTTTAACTATGTCTCTAGCGTAGATCATTGCTGGCACTGCTTACCGCATTGGGGTTGGAACCCACTTTTGGAAACTCTCTAAATGATTCCAGTAAGACAAATATCCAGTCAATGATTATTTTATACCTCAAGATAGATACTGAAGAAAAGCAATGTTCTAGATTGCACTGCTACCCATTTGTGCCATTTCTTAACTTAGTTACTTTTGAACGCGCTTTATACTGGAGTAGTTATAGAGTAAAAAATAAGAATGTGTTAACTGGCACTTTTTTAACCAGTTAGCAGTAAAACTTAACTTTCTTCCAGGTGTATCCGCCCTTTGGTAGACTTGAATACTGAAATAGCCGGATAAAACGACGGAAATTCAAGCAATTGAAAGGGTGGACTCTGTGGAAAATACACTTGGGTTAGAGATTATTGAAGTAGTAGAGCAAGCGGCGATCGCATCCGCAAAGTGGATGGGCAAAGGCGAAAAAAACACTGCTGACCAAGTAGCAGTGGAAGCCATGCGGGAGCGGATGAATAAAATCCACATGCGGGGTCGCATTGTCATTGGGGAAGGCGAACGCGACGACGCGCCTATGCTTTATATCGGCGAAGAAGTTGGTATCTGTACCCAACCAAATGCCGAACAGGTCTGTAACCCTGATGAACTAATTGAAATTGATATCGCGGTTGACCCCTGTGAAGGTACGAACTTGGTAGCATATGGACAACCCGGTTCGATGGCTGTCTTGGCAATTTCGGAAAAGGGGGGATTATTTGCTGCTCCTGACTTTTACATGAAGAAGTTAGCAGCACCTCCCGCAGCTAAGGGCAAGGTAGACATCAACAAGTCAGCAACGGAAAACCTGAAGATTCTCTCGGAGGCTTTAGATCGGAGTATTGATGAACTTGTAGTAGTAGTAATGAAGCGCGAACGCCACAATGATTTAATTAAAGAAATCCGTGAGGCTGGAGCTAGAGTACAACTAATTGAAGATGGTGATGTAGGTGCTGCCATATCCTGTGGTTTTGCTGGAACTAATATCCACGCGCTGATGGGTATCGGTGCTGCTCCTGAAGGTGTAATATCGGCAGCAGCATTGCGTGCTTTGGGTGGACACTTCCAAGGTCAATTGATCTATGATCCAGCAGTAGTCAAAACAGGTCTGATTGGAGAAAGCAAACAAGCCAACATTGATCGTTTAAAGTCGATGAATATCAATGACCCTGATAAGGTTTATGATGCTCATGAACTGGCATCTGGTAAAACTATTCTGTTCGCTGGTAGCGGCATTACCAGTGGTGATCTCATGCAAGGTGTGCGTTTCTTTAAGGGCGGGGCAAGAACTCAGAGCTTGGTAATTTCCAACCAGTCGAAAACGGCTCGAATTGTTGATACAATTCACATGTTTGATGAACCCAAGACTCTGCAACTGAGATAATTTTTAGGGAATAGGGAATGGTAAAAGTAAGGGCAAAGCATTTGGAAAGGAATGTTTCTATAAAACGGAAAAATAGTCGCCAAAATGCTTTACCCTTATAGTAGTTAGTAGTTAGTAGTTAGTGATTATTTGTTGTTTGTTGCTGAGAAAAACTATCAACCAATAAACAAAAATTCCCTATTCCCTATTCTCACTCAATACCCTATTTCCAACTACCAACTAGTAACTACGATTTAGCAAATGAATATAGCAGTGGTGGGGTTAAGTCATAAAACAGCCCCAGTAGAAGTTCGGGAAAAACTGAGCATTCCAGAACCACAAATTGAAAGCGCGATCGCTCAACTGGCCAGCTATCCCCATATTGACGAAGTTGCAATTCTTAGCACTTGTAACCGCCTGGAAATCTACATTGTTACCAGTGAAACAGACCAAGGTATCCGAGAAATAACTCAGTTTCTTGCAGAATACAGTAAATTACCTGTGCTTTCTCTGCGGCAACACTTGTTTATGCTGCTACATGATGATGCAGTGATGCATGTCATGCGGGTAGCAGGTGGTTTAGATAGTCTGGTACTCGGAGAAGGTCAAATTCTGGCTCAGGTGAAAACTACTCACAAACTGGGGCAGCAATATAACGGTATAAAAACCATTTTGAATCGATTATTTAAACAAGCGCTGACTGCTGGGAAGCGGGTTCGCACTGAAACTAGTATTGGTACTGGCGCTGTCTCTATTAGTTCGGCAGCTGTGGAGTTAGCACAGATTAAAGTGGCAAATTTAGCTGCTTGCCGAGTGGTAATTCTCGGCGCTGGTAAAATGTCGCGGCTGCTGGTGCAACACCTACTTTCTAAAGGTGCTGTGCAAATTAGTATTGTAAATCGCTCTGGCGATCGCGCCCAAGAATTAGCAAAGCAGTTCCCTCAACAACTGCTCCAAATTCATCCCCTATCAGAAATGATGGCGGTAATTACCGATAGTGATTTGGTATTTACAAGTACTTCTGCAACAGAGCCAATACTTGACCGCGCCAAATTGGAAATGGTTTTAGAAGTTCAGCGCTCTCTAATGTTATTTGATATTTCTGTGCCGCGTAATGTTCACCCAGATGTGAATGAACTGGCAAATGTACAGGCGTTTAATGTGGATGATTTGAAGGCAGTAGTGGCGCAAAACTACGAAAGCCGTCGGAAGATTGCACAGGAAGCCGAGCGACTTTTAGAGGAAGAAGTAGAAGCTTTCGATATTTGGTGGCGCAGTTTAGAAACTGTCTCTACTATTAGCTGTCTGCGAAATAAAGTCGAAACCATTCGGGAACAAGAATTAGAAAAAGCTTTGTCGAGATTGGGTTCAGAATTCGCTGAAAAACATCAAGAGGTGATTGAAGCATTAACACGGGGAATTGTCAATAAAATTTTACATGACCCGATGGTGCAATTGCGATCGCAGCAAGATGTTGAAGCCAGACGGCGGTGTATGCAAACTCTGCAAATGTTATTTAATCTAGATGCAGAGGAACAGTTTAGCTAAACTCAACAACAAAATCCCCGACAACTTTTACCAAGTCGGGGATCTGAACTTTTGAATTTTCACAAAAGTTGTTCTGGGTCAATTCCCCGTTCTTGTAGTCGTGTCAATAAATCTTGATATCGTTGGCGTTCTTCTTCCAGTTGTTGGAGAGCTGCTTCTTTGGCTTGACGTTCTTGTATACGTACTTGGTCAAGCTCAACGGGTGTAAGAAATTTATATCCCATCAAGCCGATATATTTCTAGAGTTTGTGGGGTCAGTTCAAAACGGATTCCCAAACGGGGACTTATCCACCCATGAATCTGGTTAATCTCTTGTAACCAATCTTCTGAGCGCACAAATCCTGTTAATTCATTTCGGTCTGGGTCGTAAATGTAATATTCTTAAACTCCATAGCGTTGATAAAACAGAAGTTTCTTTGCCATTTATTTAGTTGTATTACCAGGAGATAATATTTCAAATACTACCTGTGGCGGAATGTTTTCTTCTTCAAATTGCTTGTAAAAACCCCTATCTACCTTGGGTCTACCAAACACTACCAGAGTATTAGGTGCTTGTTTGATGTTAGGATTGCCTTCAACTGGATACCAAAATAAATCTCCAGCGATGAATATATCTGATTGCGATGCAAATAAAATTTCTAAATTTTCTTTAATAGTTACTATCCAGCGAAATTGCTTGGTATTATCCGCCATTGGTTGTCCGTCGCTTTCGGGGTAGATAACCTCAGATGCGGTATTAGCAGTGATTACCATAATCTTACGCCTCCAGTCTTCGGGTTTCTCATAGTTTACAGTTCTTTTCAGGTAAATAGACCACGCGGTAGGGGCACAGCATTGCTGTGCCCCTACAACAGATGTGGTTCAAATACATGAAAACTGCTGTAAGATAGTTCCAAGTGATCATGCGATCGCAAATATCATCAATTAGCCTCAGATTCATTCAACAAAATTCACTTGGCATTATTTAGCGAGTTGCTACCAAAGTTGTTCACTGAATTTGTGTTTCTTCCTCAGTAAAGATCGGAGGCCATAGTTCTGATGGGCTTATAATTGAAATTTTCCCATTTTCGAGTTCCAGTTGGTAATCTAAACCCGCTTCGCTAAAAGCGGTTTGAACTTGCTCTAAAATCTCTGATTGTCATCATTGACATAAACATTATTTTCGACTACTAACTATATAAAATTTTATTTTAACACGAGCCAAATTTCCGAAGATTTGACACCGTGTGCAACTTTCTCTCAAGCTTAATCCCAACCCGTTCCCTACCAAACATAAAACTTGTAGCTGACTAACTTCAGACAGCACTTTAAAATGATAATATAAACCACGTCTATCTTGAAACCTGTAGTTCTTCTGTGATCAAAAGGATTTGCCCTCATCCCCCAACCCCTTCTCCCAGATTTGGGAGAAGGGGAGCCAGAATTTCAAAGTCTCTCTCCCATATCTGGGAGAGGGATTTAGGGTGAGGGCCAAAACTACGGTTCTCAATTTAGATGAGGTTTAATCAAAAAGTTTTAGCCGCACAATCATAGGTTGTATCTTTATGCAGTTAGAAACACAAAAATTCTATTACACACCTGAAGAGTATTTAGAAATTGAAGAAAAGGCGGAATATAAAAGCGAATACCATAATGGAGAAATTGTACCAGTGACGGGTAGCACTACAAATCATAATAAAATTGCTTTGAATTTAGCTGCATCTTTAAAAATTGCTTTAAGGCGTAAAAATTATGATGTTTATATTGGTGATGTGCGTTTGTGGATAGCGCGTTATCGGCAGCATACTTATCCCGATGTAATGGTGATTGAGGGACAACCTATTTATACAGGAACCAGCACAACAACGGTTATGAGCCCAATGTTAATTGCTGAAGTTTTATCTAAATCGACTAAAAATTATGACCAAGGCGATAAGTTTCTTTATTATCGCTCTATTCCAGAATTCAAGGAATATATTTTAATTGACCAATATCAGTATCATGTGATGTAGTATGTAAAAACTGCGGAAAGTCAATGGTCATTTACTGAATTTGAACATGAATCTGTAACTTTATCACTACAAACGGTTGATTTTCAAATTGAATTGTGCGAGCTTTATGAGCAAGTTAATTTTGCCGAAAATAACGAAGATTAAAATAATTCGTAATACTCGCCATTCGCGTAGCGTCTCGTAGAGAAGGCGAGAAGCAAGCCCTGCATAATTCGTAATTAGTAATTATGTTAACTTAGGATTGTTTAGGAACTGACAAATAAAAAAATATCCAATTATTTATTGTGGGGTGGGCGTCTCGCCCGCCCAGGAACCAAAAGCGGGCAAGACTTCGGCGTGAGCGCTACTTATCTACGAGAGGCTGTGCCAACGACAACGCTCAGTACAAGTCAGTCGAACGCTGCCCACCCCACAAGTAGTAATAATTTATTTCTTGGAAATCCCTTAGCGAATAACTGCCAAATTGAGGGGTGGGTTCGTAGTTTGCGCTGTCTTCGCTAAAGCGCAAATTACGCACTGAGCAAATGAAATTTGATTTCTGCAAGCCGCACACTCGTGACTTCCAGTCATGAGTTAGGCGCTCCATATTTCCATATTTTTCTTGCTAGAGTCTTGTATATGATCATGTACATGGTAAGATAAGGTATGGAAGTAAAACACGGTAGAGGCTATGTTTATGCAATTGAATATCATATTGTATGGTGTGTTAAGTACAGA
>NZ_JBTYKD010000215.1:0-3632 GCF_054880495.1 Nostoc sp. | reverse complement strand
TTAATCATACTATGGCGAAGCCATTTAAATGGACTTATAAAGGCAAGGTATTAGCTGTTTAATGGGTGCGCTATTTCCGCCGTGCTGTACTAGTATGTTTGCTAAACAACTAGATTTTTCATTTGTTGGCTTACGAATTTTTAACGTATTTGGCCATAGACAAGTTCCTGATTCAAGCTACTCTGGCGTAATTTCCCGATTTGTTGATGTTATGCAACGTGGCTTACCAATTACTATTTATGGCGATGGAAATCAAACCAGAGACTTTATTTATGTTAAAGACGTAGTGAGGGCTTTTTCTCAAGCATTCAAAGCAAATCTTACCCCTGGTTCATCCTTAATTTGTAACTTAGGAACTGGAAAATCTACTTCTTTAGTGCAGTTAATAGATATTCTCAAAAATCATTTTCCGCAATGGCAATCAGAAATTAATTTCGCGTCTCCTCGTGCAGGAGATATTCAACATTCACAAGCTGATATTTCCAGGATATCTTCATGTCTAAACTTCCAACCTCAGTGGTCAGCAGAGTCGGCTATTAATTTTTTTATTGCATCATTTTTGAGCAACAACGATAATTATTCAAAACCACGGTTGACTTTATCTGCTTAAGAGGATGTTTGAAAAGTCCTCTTGTTAGTAGGAAAACTTTCTAGATCCCCCTAAATCCCCCGATAAATTGGGGGACTTTAATTCCGATTCCCCCCTTTTTAAGGCAGGGCTGATTCATTCCATTTCAAATAGGATTTGTCAAGATGGTTAGCGAGAAAATTGTAAGTAAGGGTGACGAAGAGATGAACATTTAAACACTGAAATATCAGTAAAATAGTTTGTTTCATCGGCACGCTGGTAACAAAATAACTAATTTTTAATCGCTAGAACCCTTGATTTTTAAAGCTCTTTGGGGAATGAATCAGCCCTGCCTTTTTAAGGGGGGTTAGGGGAATCGACAAGTGCCTAAAATCACAGTTAACTACTTTTCAAACGACCTCTAATATTTAGAAAATGAAAATTGCGTTGTCAATAACAAAATCATCAAATATTTCAGTAAAAATGAAGCAGTTATCTAAATTTATCGAACTAGATTATCAGGAAAAACAACTTTTAACTAACACTTTTCTTCTATTAATATTAGTCAGATTAGGTTTGTGGTTGCTGTCATTCAAAACCTTGCAGCAACTTCTCTCAAGCATTAGTAATGCCAAACCTAAATACCAAGTCTCTATTGACAAAATTATCTGGGCTGTTGAAGTGAGCAGTCATTATATGCCTGGTGTCAAGTGTCTGGCGCGTGCCTTGACTTGCCAGTTATTCATAAGTCGCCACGGTTATACATCTAATCTCTGCATTGGTGTTGCCAAAGGTCAAGAAGGAGAGTTAAAGGCTCATGCGTGGTTAGAAAATCAGGGACAGGTTGTAATTGGGGATGTTGCAGACCTTTCTAATTTTAGCCAACTGGCATCTTTTGCAAAAGAGCATTTTTAAAAATATGAAACCAGGCAAAAGTTTAAGATATAAAATCCAGCAAAGCTTACGAATTCTGCCTGCGTTGCGCTTAGTTTGGAACAGTAGTCCTCGTTTGACTATTGCTTTGGTTGCACTTTTGGTTATTCAAGGTTTATTGCCTCTACTCTCTCTTTACCTCACCAAACTCATCGTAGATATAGCAACCGCCAGTGTTAATGTTGCCGACAAAGGAGCCGCCTTTAATCAAGTATTACTTTTGATTGTCTTCTTTGTTGCTATCACCCTAGTAACTAACCTGTGTTCTTCCCTGACTGAACTGGTGTATGCCGCCCAATCTCAGCAACTCACTGACTATATGCAAAACATCCTCGATGCTAAATCAATTGAGGTAGACCTAGAATATTATGAAAACTCTGAATATTATGATGCCTTGCAGCGAGCGCAAAAAGAAGCTTCTTCTCGACCAGGGCAAATCCTACATCGTTTGGCATGGCTATGCTTGAGTAGTATCTCTTTGGTGGCGATGCTGGGGTTACTACTGTCATTGCATTGGGGAATAGGAGTTATCTTATTTGTTGCCGCGATTCCGGCCCTGGTAGTGCGGGTGAAATACTCCGGTATCATGTATCATTGGCAGCGTCAGAAGACAGCCCAGGAACGCCAAGCAGGCTACTTGAGTCGGATACTGACTACAGAGCAACACGCTAAAGAAATTCGCTTGTTTGATTTGGGTTCTTTCTTTAGTCAGTGGTATGTGCGTGTGCGGCGGCAACTATATCAGGAAAACATAGCCATGACCAAAAGACAGTCTGTGGCTAATTTTGGTGCCCAAACAACGGCGACAACTTTAGTTTTTACTGCCTATGGTTTCATTATTTATCAAACCATGCAAGGCACTATCCGCTTTGGTGACTTAGTACTCTATTACCAGGCATTGCAACGAGGACAAAATGACCTGAAAAGTCTCTTGGGTGGTTTGTCTGGTCTATATGAAGACAACCTATTTCTCGCTAACTTATATGAATTCCTAGACCTGAAACCAAAGGTTGTAGAACCGTCAAATCCGAAACCTCTTCCCATACCAATGCAAAATGGTATTGTGTTTAATCATGTCAGCTTTCAATATGCAACTACGAAGCGTCAGGCACTTCAAGATATTAATCTGACTATTCGCCCAGGGGAAGTGGTGGCTTTGGTAGGAGAAAACGGCTCCGGTAAGACTACTTTAATTAAGCTTTTGTGTCGCTTATACGATCCGACTTTTGGTAGCATTACCATTGATAGCATAGATTTACGCCAATTTGAAATTGCTGGCCTCCGCCGTCAAATTAGTGTGATTTTTCAAGACTATACGAAATATCATCTGACTGCTAAAGAAAATATTTGGTTGGCAAATATCAACCTGCCATTCAACTACGAAAAAATCACTGCCGCGGCCCGTCGTTCCGGTGCTGATGATGTCATTAGCAAGCTACCTCAAGGTTACGATACCATACTGGGTAAATTGTTTGAACAAGGGGAAGAATTGAGCATCGGTCAGTGGCAAAAAATCGCTTTGGCAAGGGCATTTTTGCGAGATTCACAGTTAATCGTGTTAGATGAACCAACTAGCGCTCTAGACCCTAAGGCCGAAGAAGAGGTGTTTCAGAATTTCCGCCAACTCATCAAAAATCAAGCTGCTATCCTCATCAGTCATCGCTTATCAACCGTCAGAATGGCTGACTGCATCTATGTGATGGCAAACGGTTCAATTGTTGAAAGCGGTACCCATGAGGAACTGATAAATATGGGTGGTAGCTATGCACACTTGTTTCAAACCCAAGCCCAACACTATAAGTAATTTATGATTACCTTAAACAAGCCTATTACTCAATTGCCAACAAAGGTTAGCCGTCCAGAAATTGAGCTACTTCTGTGTTGTACCCGAACTCACATAGACCCTGAAACAGCAGAGCGAATTAATACCATACTCCAGCAAGACATAGACTGGGCATATCTCCTGCAAATAGCAGATCGTCATAGGACGATACCACTCCTGTACCAGAGCTTCAAGACGACGTGGAGAGAAGCTATTCCCAAAACAGTATTAACTCAGCTTCAGAATTATTATCACACTAATGCTAGTCGCAACTTATTTTTGAGTCACGAACTGCTTAACCTTCTTAAG
>NZ_JBTYKD010000214.1:0-22082 GCF_054880495.1 Nostoc sp. | reverse complement strand
CCTAAATTTTCAATTACCTAAACTCGTGCCAAGACTGGCTGATTCATGGCTGCACTGGCTGATTCTGATTCTGACTCAGTACAGTAGATTTCACAGGAGTTATTGGGACTTTCAATCAGTTTTACTTTGTAAAGTTTCGCTCCCAATTCCTGAATAGGCGATCGCAGTAAATTACTAATGTAAAGTGCGATATTCTCAGCAGTGGGCACAACTTCGGCAAAGTAAGAAATGTCTTTGTTTAAAAAGGTGTGATCGAATAGCTCAATCACATAATCTTCTACCACTTGATTCAGGGCGCCTAAATCAATAATCATGCCAGTACGTGGGTCAATTTTACCTTTGACAGTGACTTCTAAATGGTAGTTGTGTCCATGACCGTGGGGACGAGCGCACTTACCATAAATCTCAGTGTTTTCTTCGTTACTGAGGTTAGGATGAGCTAGCCGATGGGCGGCGCTAAAATGAGTACTGGTGGTAAGGTAGGCTTCCATTGTGTTTCCCATATAATCTGCCCAAAGTTCAGGATGTTCAAATAACTGCACACGGACTAGAGGCAAATGGCGTGCTAGACGCTGCCAGATACTCCGTGCAATATTCTCAGTGGTGGGTAGAGTTTGTTGAAATTCTGCCCACACATCATTGAGATAAGAGAAGTCCAATTGACTGCTAACTTCCCGTTTGATTACGTGTTTCACATCAGACAAGTTCAGCACCATGCCATATTGATCTAATTCCCCAGCTAGGGAGATAAATAAGACATAGTTATGTCCGTGTCCAGGAAATCTAGAACAAGCACCAAATTTTTCAATATTCTCGGCTTCACTCAGTTCTGGCAACCAATAGCGATGACTTGCTGAAAACTGGGCGCGGCGATTAACAATACATTGCATGAGTACAGTAGGAGCAGAATTTAAAATTTCTTAATCTTTTTCTGTTTCCAGGATAAACTAATTTCTCTGTCAGTGGTTACGGAAATCAATACTTCGGACAATTTTAGAAGGATACTGAAAGCCTTACAGGGTATTCTCTGGCAAAAACGACGCATTTTTTCAAGGTTAGCCTAGTTCCCGGTGCGAAACTCAGAAGGCTCATTCTATAAAGCCTAAAAACCAAGGTTTTAGTTCCTGGAAACATCTTAAATCCGTATCCTTATTTTTTGAAAATTTAGTTTCGCACCGGGAACTAGCCTAAACCCAATGCTGAAAAAAATATCCCGTTTTACGGCTGGTTAGAGTTTCAGCGATTTGACCATACTTAACTCTGTGCGAAGTATTGGAAATAACAGACATTTCCGAAAACAGACAAAGCCTATGGTAAATAGGACTTACGCAAAACTACGCGCACTCTGGGGCAATTCATGTAGCTTTAGCTGACCGCAGGGTATTGCCCCTACCTCAAAATCAGGGTTTTAGCTATTGTTTGCGTAAGTTCTGGTAAACTCACTTTCAGCAGGCGATCGCAGAATTGTAACAAAGCGCAAGACCTGATTATTGAAAATTTCATCCTTCTTAGGACTTACGCAGAAGAGATCCCCCAACCCCCTTAAAAAGGGGGCTTTCAAGTTCCCCCCTTTTTTAAGGGGGGTTAGGGGGGATCGAGGTTTCAAGCTTTGATTGCGTAAGTCCTGCTTCTAAAAAAAATGCTAGATTTAGCAAATTTTTCGCTAATCTAGCAAATCTAAATTCTTTGCAAAAAGTCTAATCTTCAGGTTCAATTCCCGCAGCCCGCAATTGTGCTGCTAGTCGTTCGGCGCGTTGGCGTTCTTGTTCAACTAATTCTGTACCCCAGAGTAAAAGGTTTCCTTGTTCATCCCACCACCGCAACCATTTTCCTGTGCGGTTTTCACGCATACCTTGCCAGACGCCAAGGTAAAGATTCATTTCCCCTATCCAGTAACGTTGGTTTTCGTTGGAGGTTTGTACAATGTACCTGCCTGTATTGTGATCTAGGCGATAAACTTCTAAATTGCCGCTATCGGGTTCAAAAATGGCGTAGTTTGGAGCTTTTAAGACGCACTCGTAAAAAAACCATTTACCGGGGGGATAGGTGGGTTTAATGGAATATTCCCCGCCTTCTGTATCAGAAAGGAATTCCATCACAATTACGGGGATGTCTCCTTGTAATTGAGGGGTATAACTGCGTATTACTTCTTCTCTATCAACACCGATTTTCGGAATATACGCCCAGTCTGGAGCTTTAACGACGATTTTGCCATTTAATGTGGCGCAGATGCCATAATTAGTTGGCGTGAGCGCATTGGGTGGGAGTTTTCCGGCAAGTTCTAAGCTTTGTGTAAGTGCAGCTGCTAAGGCTGCTTGGTTGATGTTGTCCACTGGATCATCTGGCAGTTTGTAATCATCGGGTAGTTTTTCCCAAGTGATTTGATAGTCTTGGCTAAGGGTTGTCATCGTGGATTCTCCTTTGCTGTGGTATTTTACTGTATTGAGCCTCCCAACAACTGAAAAAGCAAAGCTATGGTTACTCATCTTCATCGGGTTCTAAATCGTCATTTGTTAGTTCCTGATGCGGGATAGCGGCAATAATTGCATCTATTACTTTAGATACTGGTAATATCTCAATATTAAGATCAGGAAATTTTGTTCCTTTTGGCACGATCGCTCGTTTAAATCCCAACTTTGCAGCTTCTTTCAACCGCAGTTCCATTTGGGAAACCGATCGCACTTGTCCGCCTAACCCAACTTCACCGATTAATACTGTACCGGGATCAACGATGCGATCGCGGAAACTGGCAACGATCGCGATCGCTATTCCCAAATCTACCGCCGGTTCTTCCACATTCAACCCACCCGCAGAACCAACGTAAGAATCTAACTTGGACATCGGAATTCCCACCCGTTTTTCTAAGACGGCGAGAATTTGCACTAGGCGGTTGTAGTCTACACCAGTTCCAGCCCGCCGAGGGGAAGGGTAGCTGGTGGGACTCACCAAAGCTTGCAACTCGACAACAATCGGGCGAGTACCTTCACAAGCAACTACAATCGCTGTACCAGGAGCAGGATCGTCACGGTTGCCTAAAAATAGTTCTGAGGGGTTGGCAACTTCCCGCAATCCATCTGTCACCATTTCAAAGATGCCGATTTCGTGAGTTGCGCCAAAGCGGTTTTTTACTGTCCGTAATAACCGATGGGAGGCAAAGCGATCGCCTTCAAAATACAACACTGTATCTACTAAATGTTCTAAAACTTTTGGACCAGCGATCGCTCCTTCCTTGGTGACGTGTCCCACAATCAGCATGGTGACATCTTCGTGCTTTGCCACCTTCATCAGTGCTGCGGTACATTCCCGTACCTGAGCCACCGAACCTGGTGCAGAAGTCAGCGCCGGAAAAAACACTGTTTGGATACTATCAATCACCGCCACGTTTGGTTTTAGAGAGTCTATTTCGCGTAAAATTTCTTCTAAATCTGTTTCCGGCAGTACATATAAATCTGCACCTATACTGTCAGGATCTATGGGAAGTGTAGTCTCTACTACTGTAACATTCTCCTCATTCACCACACTGAGATTTTTTGATACTCCCAAGCGAGAAGCTCGTAGTTTTACCTGTTGTCCCGATTCTTCACCAGTTACGTAAAGGATGCGATATTTTTGCGCCAATTGATTTGATACTTGCAATAATAGAGTAGATTTACCGATACCCGGATCACCACCAATTAGCACCATAGAGCCGGGGACAATCCCACCCCCAAGTACGCGATCCAATTCTCCATAACCAGACTCCCAACGGGCGATTTGGCGATCGGTAATTTGGTCAAATGTTAAGGAGGCTCGCGCTTTCGCTGGTTTAGCGCGAGATTTGCCATTGGTTTGAGTTGATTGCCAACTACTAACTCCCCCCCGACTGGGTACATCTACTGAGGATTGAATAGAAATTTGTTCTTCCAAAGAGTTGTAAGTGCCGCAAGCTGGACATTTACCAAACCACTGGGGGGATTCTGCTCCACAATCGTTACAAACAAAAAAGGTTTTTGGCTTTGCCATTCTTAAATATTATTAAATAATCTTAATATTTACTTAATTCTTGAAAAAAACTAAAATCTAATCATAGTAGTATTTAGAGCTTTTTCCAAATCAATTGATGGAATGATATCTTAATATTATGATATTAAAAATTAATCATGTAAATTTTTAGTGAAGGAGCCTTGAGAAACTTGGAAAGCCATAAAGAAAAAATCTTGGTGGTAGACGACGAAGCCAGCATTCGCCGGATTTTGGAAACGCGCCTTTCCATGATTGGCTACGATGTAGTGACGGCTGGCGACGGGGAAGAAGCTTTAGAAATTTTTCGCAAAACTGATCCTGACTTGGTAGTTTTGGATGTAATGATGCCAAAGCTAGATGGCTATGGTGTATGTCAAGAATTACGAAAAGAATCAGATGTGCCCATTATTATGCTAACAGCTTTGGGGGATGTAGCCGATCGCATCACTGGGCTAGAATTGGGTGCTGATGACTACGTAGTTAAACCATTTTCCCCCAAGGAGCTAGAAGCTCGAATTCGCTCAGTGTTGCGGCGGGTAGATAAAACCGGTGGTTCTGGCATTCCTAGTTCTGGGGTGATCCATGTCGCTATTATTAAAATCGATACGAATAAGCGACAAGTTTACAAAGGCGATGAGCGGATTCGATTGACGGGTATGGAGTTCAGCTTGTTAGAGTTGTTAGTCAGTCGCTCTGGAGAAGCTTTTTCTCGTTCGGAAATTTTACAGGAAGTTTGGGGTTATACACCAGAACGTCATGTGGATACCCGCGTAGTAGATGTACATATATCTCGTTTGCGGGCAAAGTTAGAAGATGATCCTAGCAACCCAGAATTGATTTTGACAGCGCGGGGTACTGGTTATCTTTTCCAGAGGATTATTGAACCAGGGGAGGAGTGAGGAAATAAGGGAGCAGGGGAGCAGGGGAGCAGGGGAGCAGGGGAGCAGGGGAGCAGGGGAGCAGGGGAGCAGGGGGAGGAGATACTTATTGATTAATCCCCAATGCCCAATACTTCTCTACGAGAGGCTGCGCCAACGACTTCTCTACGAGACGCTACGCGAACGCTACTTCGACGCCGCTCAGTACAAGTTAGTACAAGTGCCCAATGCCCAATGCCCAATGACTAATGACTAAACCTGATCCTAATCGAGTTTTGCGGCGTCTACCCCTTGTCGTAGGTGGGTTAGGCTCTGTACTTTTGCTAATTAACCGTTTATTGACAGTGGAACTAACTCAATCCCAAGCGCGTGGTGATGTGGTGGGCGTGATTTTGAGTGCGGTGTTAATTTTGACGGGTTTAATTTGGCAGCAAGTTCAGCCGCGATCGCCTGATACTGTAGAACTAATTGGAGAAGAAGGTTTTGTACTAGCAGCAGATTTACCAGAAGCCGTGAAAACTGAGCTAGCCTGGGCATCTCATTTATTGTTGACTAATACAGTAACGCGATCGCTTGTAGTTTTTTATCAAGGTAAAGTTTTGTTGCGTCGCGGCATTCTAGGTACTAAATCTGAAGTTGTACCAGGAGTAATCTTAAAACAAGTACTCGAAAAACAAAAGCCGATTTATCTAGTAGCACTAAAAGTATATCCAGGTAGGGTTGAATTTGATTATTTACCAGAAAATACTCAAGGTGTAATTTGTCAACCTATTGGCAACCAAGGTGCGCTAATTTTGGCAGCGAATACTCCTCGGAGTTATACCAAACAAGATGAAAACTGGATTGCCGGAATTGCTGATAAATTAGCCGTTACTCTTAGTACTTAGTACAGAACACCACAAAAAGGGTATGGAATTTAATCATTCGTAGGTTGGGTAGAACGAAGTGGAACCCAACATCAAGTCTCAATATTTCCGAACCCCTTTTACAGTGACGTGTACTTAGCAGATTCGCTAGTTTAGAATTTAATCTAAAATCAGCAATCCAAAATCTAAAAGCGTTCGACTGACTTGTACTGAGCTTGCCTGCCCCTGAGTCTATCGAAGGGTCGAAGTAGCGCTCACGCCGTACTCCTTCTCTACGAGACGCTCCGCGAACGGAGAAGCAAGCTACGCGTAGCGTTCTGCAGGAAAGTCTAAAATTTAAAATTCAATCACCAAGAAGTCAAAAAATTCCACCCTTCCTTTTCTTCGGGTGTATTTACTTCTTTTTCTTCCGCTTCTTCCGGTGCCTTTAAATTTTGCTGTTGAATTAAATTATCATATTCTCCGGAATCAACCCATTTTAATAACTCACCAGCCCGCATAACTACCCACGAAAGCCCTGATTCTGTATAGCTTAATATTTTGGTGAGTTTATCCACACTATCTAAGTTATTTGATGCAAACTCACGAGCTTGGATGAGGAAATCTTCGATCACAGGAGGAGTTAAGTAGTCATGTGGCAAACCGGCGAGTTTCATCAGTGTAGTAGTTGCTACGTCAATATCTTGACAAGCAAGCATTGCAGCCCGATCAGCAGTGAACCTAGCCATCATCCGCCAATTATACAAACCCAGTTCCATTCCACCAGCTACTAAACCACCAATCCCCAGTGTGGTACTGCTCAACAAATTTTTCAAAGTTGGCATCACAATTGCCATTTGGTGATATATCATGTGCTGACTCTTGATGCGAGCGACTTCGTGTCCGAAAACGTAAAGCAACTCATCTGCGTCAAGCCACTCCATTGCATCTAAATTGATGCCAACAAGGGGTTTTTCCACCCCAACAATGTAGGTTTTAATATGACCAGTGCCTTGAAACAGATACAATTCAGGAAGTGGAGCAACATCAAGAATTTGGCAGGTTTCTACAAATGTCTGATGCAATTGGGGAAAATTACGGGGCGAAATTCTGATTTCACTCCCAAGGCTTTGCAGTCTGAGTAAGCGATCGATGCCGTATTCATTAACTTTTTTGAGTAGCAGGGAGACACCGGGCATATTTTGCAAAGAAGCCAAGGCTTTGCGATCAAATGGGTGTTCGTAGGCTGCTGAACTTAGTCCAGTTAATATTTTTCTCGTCATGGGTTTTGAGGTTTATCTTGGAGTGTTTGGGAAGTTCAGTTACTCAGTACGAACGGCTTGTGCTATCACTACGCCTGTGGTTATGGGTTTGGGTTAGAAACGGTACAGATACAATATATAGTAGGGGCGCACAGATGTGTGCCCCTACTACTGGGAAATTTAGAAATTTACAATTTTATCTATGCAAATTATTTATTGGCTATTACTTGCCGTAATGGTTGTGGGTATTATCGGTGCGGTAGTTCCAGCTATTCCTGGGAGCAGCTTAATCTTAATTGCAATTATCGTCTGGGGAGTCGTTAGTAGTTCCTTTGCAGCGATCAAGATTCCCCTAATTGTGACAATTATTGTTTTACTTCTCAGTGTCGGAGTGGATTTTTTAGCTAGCTATGTGGGAGCAAGACAAGCTGGAGCTAGCAAGTGGGGGCAAATTGGTGCAATTGTCGGTTTGGTAGTGGGATTTCTGGGATTATTACCAACATTACCTTTTGGGGGGCCACTGTTAGGAATTTTACTAGGGCCGCTTGTAGGAGCAATTATTGGTGAGTATCTTTACCGACGTGAATTCGGGTTAGCCGTTAAGGCGGGTATCGGAATTGTCGTCGGATCTTTGGTTGGAAATTTGATTCAAGGCTTGTTAGCGATCGCCGCAGTTGTAGTTTTTGTAATCACAACTTGGCCACAGGTATTTGCCTCTTAGCATTTAAAAGGTTTGACAGATTTGATAACAGCAGTAATAGCTAGCAATTATAGTGTTTCCTAATAAGAATGAGGTAAACCTGTACCTCACCCCACCCCCTCTCCTTGTTAAGGAGAGGGGTTGAGGATGACAAAATTACCCTCTAGTTTAGACGGTGCGTTACGCTGTCGTTAACGTACTCTACTGCGTTCTAAAAAATTAGCCCTTTCCTTGTAACTAAGGAAAGGGCTAAATTAATCTTAGAGAATGTTTTAAAAGTCCTCTTGTCGGTAGCAAAACGTTCTAGATCCCTCTAAATCCCCCTTCAAAAGGGGGACTTTGATCCGGTTTCCCCCCTTTTGAAGGGGGGCTAGGGGGGATCAATAAGTGCCTAAAATCACAGCCAACCACTTTTAAAACAACCTCTTAAAATATTTCGTAATTTTCCGGTTGAATTACAAATTACGTTAGCGCAGCGTTAGCGAGTCATCGTACTCTTACAGAGAAGCAAGCTACGCTTTTAGCGTCTCGTAGAGAGCGTCATTACGAACTTGTACTGAGCGCAGCCGTTGGCGCAGCCTCTCGTAGAGAAGTATTACGAATTAATTAATATCCGCCTTCTTCTTCGTATTCTGGCTGTCTTTCCTTGACTTTCTTGGGAATATTCACCGGCTTCGGTGCATCTTCCCAAGCATCGCCCTCTACGTCGTCATAATCATCGTATTCATCAACATAAGGCTTACTGATGGGCTGGGCTTCATATTTTAGCGGTTCTGGTTGTTGATATTTGTCGTTACCCGTAGCCTCGCTCCAGTTATCTTCTTCCTCGTCTTCTTCGTATTGAATAGATTCATACTGCCGCGCTTTCATTACCTGACGCTGTGGCCTTTCTTCTTCCACATAGTCTTCATTCCATTCCTCTTCCCGCGCTACGGGTTGGGGGGCGCGAACTCTCTGCTTGGGTGGCTGCAATGGCATTCCAGCCGGCAGTTGATTTCCTGGTGCAACTTGGCGCGGTGGAGTATAGCCGTATTCTTCTTCTGTATCGCGCTCCCACGGTGCTTTGCCAATACCCAGGCGCTCTAGTAAACCAACTGTCAACTGGTTCACCCGTTCTTCGGCTCCCTCAAAGACAATCAAGCGATTGGGGCCAGTGCTGACAATTTCATCTACTGAGAACTCGTAAGTACTCAGAAATTGATCGGGAATTTGGGGCAATCCTAAAGAAGCAATAACTATGGATTTAAGCTTCCCGGTTTCGGCGTTGAACTTGAAGCCCCGAACTTTGCCTAATACTTCACCTGTTTCTGTAATTACTTCCCAGCTAATCAGATTACTGAGAGATTCAACTTCGATATCTTCAATTACATCTTCGTTATCAACCAGGATGACATCACCAATCTGGTTGACGTTGTTGAGGTACATATAGCGCGGTATGCCCGAAATAGAGATCAGGCTGTCTCGCAAACCAAGAGCCACAACCTCTCGTTGATCAATATCAACCCAGACTTGACTGATGATGCCTAGCCGCTTACCGTTGTCGCGGGTAATCACCTGGGTATTTAATATATCGGAACGCCTAATTATCTGTTCAGAGGTCATTCTATACCGAGTCCTGATCTCGAATCCGGTTTAACGCGATGTGCAACTTATTCTTGAAACCCCTCTCAAAACCTTTCACGCCAGTTGCTAGAACGGGGAGGCAGTCCATTGGGCGGCTTTGCCGACTTGTTCGCGCAGCGTCTCCGATAGGAGAAGGAACTGCCGTGGGAACCCCCGCAACGCAGTGGCTCCGCCACTGGGAGGAGCCACTGCGTTGGGCGGCTCTGCCGACTTGAAGCAAGTGGCGTTAGAGGCTTTGATTTTTGCTCCCCTTCCCTAAAAGGGTTGGAGTTGGGGGTTACGTTTGAGAGAAAGTCCCGCATGGCGTGGTTTATCTATACACTATTATTAACAAAAATTCAAGCAGATGTATTGGATGATTGTAACTTAATCCCCAAAACTTGAGTGTAAGCTCCTCGTGCTTGAGTAACGCCAATTGTGCGTTCGGCTGATTCTATCATCGGACGACGCAAACTTACAACTATAAATTGCGCTTGTTGTGACTGTTGTTTAATCATTCTAGCTAATCGTTCTACGTTTGCTCCATCCAAAAACATATCTACTTCGTCAAAAGCGTAAAATGGCGATGGGCGATAGCGTTGCAGGGCAAAGATAAAGCTCAAGGCTGTGAGTGATTTTTCTCCCCCAGACATGGAAGATAGGCGTTGTACAGGTTTGCCTTTGGGGTGCGCGACTAAATTCAGTCCACTGGTAAAGGGATCTTCGGGATTTTCGAGTTGTAAATAGCCGTCGCCGTCTGAAAGAATCGCAAAAATCGATTGAAAGTTTTCATTGACAGCATCGAAAGCTTCTTTAAAGGCAAGTTGCCGCAATGTGGTAAAATTCTCAATCCGCAAAAGTAGTTCGGTGCGTTCGCCTTCTAAGGTTTGCAACTTTTGCGTGAGTTCCTGGAGGCGGTTTTGGGTGCGTTCGTGTTCTTCCAACGCCAGCATATTCACTGGTTCCATTGCCTGTAAGCGTTTGGTAAGCGATCGCAATTCTTTCTGCAATTCTTCCAAGTCTACCTGATTTGGAACTTCCGGCAAGGGATTTGGTAATTCTGCTCCTACATCCCGCAACTGGCTTTGTAATGCAACTAATTCCTCCCGCCGCTTCTGTTGGGTTTCTTGGAGTTTTTCGATTTCCCATTCTAATTGTTGTTGGCGTAAAAGATGCGATCGCACTTCCTGTTCTGTAGCGTCGCGTTTTTGTTTCTCTTCTCCTAAATTCTGCTCCATTTGACTCAACGATAAACGGGTTTGGGTGATTTGGTCGTTTATCGTTGTGGTTTGTGTGGAGACGCGATGAATCGCGTCTCTACAAGAGATTTGTTGGGTTTCATATTCTGTAATTCGCGTTTCACCTTCTTGGATTTTTTCTTGTAAACGTTGTTGCTGATTTTCTAAATTTTTTAATCTTTGTTCTGCTTCCCTTAATGCCGTTTCGCGTTGTTGTAATTGTTGCTCTTGGATTTTAATGGTTGCCTGGATTTGCTGCCATTCGCTGGGAGTTTGGGATGCTTCCAACTCTGCTAAAGCGTGTCGCAATTGTTGCAACTGATTTTCTTGTCCCGGTAATTCCCGCTCCAAAATTTCCAATCGGGATTGAGCAGTGGCTAACTTTTCGCTGTTTTGGACTCGTTGCGATCGCGTCCCCTCTAATTGCGCTGTCAAATTCTTAATATCTTTCTGCAACTGCTCCAATTGTAACTGCTGTTCCCGCCGCGCCTGACGCGCTTCTGTGAGTTCTTGGGTGAGTTTTTTGGTTCTGGTTGATAAAGTTGCGATCGCCTCAGTACAACGCTCTAAAACCCGCTCAATATCCACCAAACGACTTCTGAAAGCGATCGCTTCATCAGATTCTGCCGCTTCCGCATTCCCAAACCGCAACGCCGAACGCTGGCTGTTACTACCACCAGTCATTGCACCACTAGTTTCCAGAAGTTCCCCATCTAAGGTGACGATGCGATACAGTCCTAAGTTTTTCCGCGCCGCCTCAAGGTTGGCAAATACTACGGTGTTACCGAAGACATAGCTGAATACATCTTTGTAACGGCGATCGCAATCGACTAAGTTAACAGCATAGTTAACGAAGCCGTTGGCAAAACGCAGCGTTGCATCTTGAGTAAATTTGGGAGCATGAATTTTATTCAATGGTAAAAAAGTCGCCCTCCCAGCACGTTTCTGTTTGAGGAGTTCAATTCCGGCTGCGGCGATGCTGTCATCTTCAACTACAATATGTCCCAAACGTCCACCAGCAGACATTTCCAAAGCTAGCTGATGGCGGGGTTCCACCCTTCCCAACTGCACAACTAAGCCACAAAGTCCAGGCATTCCCGATTGTAAAATGACTTTACTAGCTTGGGTTCCTTGAACTTCTTGTTGTGCTTGCGCTTGCGCCTCTATTTTATCCAACTGACGTTGTTTTTCCCGTTGTTCTAGCAAAAGTCGCTTTTGGGTTTCCTGTTGGATTTGCAATTCTTGTTCTGTGGCTGAAAGATTTTGGGCTAAATTTTGGATGGGTTCGCTAGAGGTGTTAAATTCCGTTTCAACTTGATTACACTCAGCTTGTTTTTCTGCTAATAGTGGTTCGTCGCGTTCAATTAACTGAGTTTGCTCTTGGATCAGCTGCTGTAACTGGTGATTGCGTTCCCTGAGTTGTGCTTGTTCGGTGCGTTGTGGTTCCAGAGTTTGCAGCAAAGTTTCAATTTGACGGTTGAATGCCGTTTGTTGCTGCACCCACGCTTCCGAAGCCGAAGCAATTTCTGCGGCTGCTTCGCGGGAACTTTGTAGCGCTTGCTGCGCCTCATCCCTTTGCTGCTGGGAAGACGCGATGAATCGCGTCTCTACAATGTGTGTTTCGGCAATTTCTTCTAGGGAAAGACGGTGTTTTTGAATTTCTTGTTGAGTTTGAGCCAGACGTTTAGCAGTTTCTTGAGAAGCTGTTTCTAATTCCGTTAGCTGACGCTGGAGTTGTTTACGTTCTGCTTCTTGGGTGGCAAGTGTAGATTGTACCGCCAAAAGTTCATCTTCTCCCAACGCTTTTACATGAGCATTGAGTTGTTCAAGTTCAGCAGTTTTTTGGACAATTTCGGAATTTAGGTTTGTGAGTTGGGTAGTTAGTTCAGTAGAATTGCGATCGCCCGTTTGAATTTCGTTAACTAACTTTTCTTGTTGTGCTTGTAGCGATCGCCATGATAAAACAGCTTCCCACGATTGTTTAGCCAGAAATTCCGTGCGAAGCTTTTGATATTTCTCAGCTTTCGCCCGATCTTGGGAAAGGCGATCGCGCTGTGCGGTTAATTCCGTCTCGATAATCCGACAGCTATCTTCTTTTTCCTTCACCTCATCTAAAGTTGATTTAGCTTGGATAATTTTGCGATCGAACGCCGCCACCCCAGCCAATTCATCAATAATTTCCCGACGTTCCCGCGTATTCATCGAGATAATGCTGGTGACATCCCCTTGCAGCACCACGTTATAGCCTTCAGGATAAACCCGCAGGTTACTTAATTCCTCATGCAACTGCGTCAGCGTGCAAGCTTCACCATTGATAGAGTAATTCGATGTGTAAGTCCCTTGGTGAGTCACTCGCAGCCTTCTAGTGACACTCCATTCAGTTGGGGAGTGGGGACTTGTACTGAGCGAAGCCGAAGTAGTAGGGAGTGGGGAGTGGGAATTCTCCTGATCTTCTTCTACTTCCTCACTTTGCGCTTTTGCGTCTTTGTGTGAGATTTCATCCGACAAATCAAATGTTACAGTGACGCTAGCCTCAATAGAAGCCCGTCCTTTAGCCGTTTGGGTGTTGTTTACCAAATCGGGTAAGCGATCGGCTCGCATTCCTTTAGAACTGGAGAGTCCAAGGCAAAATAGGAGTGCATCGAGAATATTAGATTTACCCGAACCATTTGGCCCAGATATGACAGTACACCCCGGTAGCAATGGGACTGAGGTAGTGCCACCGAAGGATTTGAAGTTCGTAAGTTCCACGCGCTTGATATGCACCATAGGCGCTGGTTCACTGGGCTAATGAAGAACAAGTGTATCAACTAATTAAAAATTCGCAAGAGGGTAGGAGGGAGAATTCAGGATTATCTAACCCCAGAGGGGGGAAGGAGAATTGTGGTTCAGAGAAAAGCACAATACTGCTAGATTTAGCACGAGCATGAGATTTAACAGCAATTAGATCAACTGATTCCAGTCTTATTTTAGATAACTAACTGGAAAACTGATTCAACAATTTGGCGATGCCCTTCTCTACGAGACGCTCCGCGTAGCAAGATCCCGAAGGGTAGGGCGCAGGTGTGACAGTGAGCCTTTCTCTACGAGACGCTGCGCGAACGGCAAGCTCAGGGTAAAACCTGTCGAACTGCTCAGGGTAAGACTGGCGGCGGGCAAAGCGATCGCGATCAGTTCATTACCATTTATTGCAAGAGTATTTTACAAGTATGTAAGATGATTTTAGGGGTAGATAAATAATCAGCTAAATTATGCAACTAGAAGATTACTTCGACTTTCAGCGTGCTGATGATATTCGACTCAAAGGTACAAGAGTAGGAATTGAAACCATACTCTATGATTTCATCCATCGCGCTCGAACTCCAGAGGAAATTTCCCAAAGTTATCCATCAGTAACTTTAGAGCAAGTATATGCAACTATTGTCTATTACCTGCATAACAAGCAAGCAGTCAGTGCTTACATAGCTGATTGGCTAGAGTGGAGTCACAGAATGCAGGAAGAACAGCGACGCAATCCGCCGCCTGTTGTAATAAAACTGAGGAAAATGATAGCTGAAAGAGATGCAATGAAAAAAGCACATGACTCTCAAATATCTTCTTGATGAAAATGTTGATAAAGTCTAATTGCTCAAGCATCTTTTAATGATGAATATCAAAACCGAATTATTCACTTACCACTGCTTCAATAGCAATAATACTTATAATCTTATATAGTTATTCTTATAAAGGCTATAAAGGAGTAAATTGATGACTACTACTTTAGACGCAACAAATCTCAGCCTGGAAGACGTTCAACGCTTGCTGAAATTTGAAGAACAGTTAAATGGCTCAATTACATCATTACTATGCCTGAAATCTCTCACAGACTTTGAACAACAAGAACTATCACAAATCAGCAATCTATTTCGTAGTTACTATGCAGCAGGAAAAATCTCGGAAGGGCAAATCAAATTCCTCTTTCTCGCACCATTAATGAAATTAGCTGGTTTTTATCATTCTAGTATTAAGATTACCTTAGAAGAAAATATTGCTAACATCTCCGTTGAAGATGAAGATACGAATATCAAAAGACGGATGGATATTTTAGCTGTTAGTAAGACTCAAGAAAGAATAGTAACTACGCCTTTTTGGATACTAGTGATCGAATCTAAAAATAGTAGTTTTAATGCTTTGGAAGGCTTGCCACAATTGCTTACCTATGCCTACAAAAGTCTAGAAAATCAAACATCAGTTTGGGGTGTGACTACTAATGGTATGGATTACCAGTTTGTATATCTACAGCAAGGAAATCCTCCAATTTATCAATTATTGCCAAAACTAGATATAACTCGCTCTGAATCTTCAATCGAATTATTGCAAGTATTCAAATCAATATGTCAGTTGTAGTTCAACTATCTCCGAATTGAGTACTTGAAGCGATGCCCTTCGGCGGGCAAAGCGATCGCTATCAGTTAATTATCATTTATTGCAAGATTATTTTCCCTTAATCTTCAGTATTACTACGCGGAATTAAACATTTAAAAGAATTTTATTATGGTTATTTACACTGATTTAAACAATAGCTAATTTACACATAATATAGTAAATATTAGCAAAATTAACTCAGTAATGTTTAGACTGCTGCTAACGAAAAAACTTAATTGCAGAGAAAGTAAATGGGACAAACCACAAAATCCCCTTGTCTTTACCAGCGCTAATTTATGCAAACACTGCTAAACAACCGCTATCGAGTGATTCAGACTTTAGAAAGTGGCGGATTTGGTGAGACTTTCTTGGCAGAAGATATCCAAATGCCTTCTAACCGCCGTTGTGTAATTAAACAGCTTAGACCGATTCAAAATAATCCTCAGATTTACCAGTTGGTGCAAGAGAGATTCAAGCGGGAAGCGGCAATTTTAGAACAGTTGGGCGGCGCAACTAAACAGATACCCAGCTTGTATGCTTACTTCCAGCTAAATGGTCAATTCTACTTAGTTCAAGAGTGGATTGAAGGTGATACCTTAACTAAAAAAGTTCACGAGCAAGGCTCATTAAGTGAAAGTGCGGTAAAAGAAATATTAGTAAGTTTATTATCAGTAACAGAATACGTACACAATCAGCGGATTATCCATCGAGATATCAAGCCAGATAATATCATTTTGCGTCATCGCGATCGCCAGCCAGTGCTGATTGATTTTGGCGCGATCCGGGAAACGATGGGAACAGTGGTGAATTCCCAAGGAAATCCTACGAGTTCGATTGTGATTGGTACGCCTGGATATATGCCAAGTGAACAAGCAGCAGGTAGGCCAATTTATTCTAGTGATTTATATAGTTTAGGAATCACAGCAATTTATCTCCTGACGGGGAAACAGCCACAAGAATTAGAAACAGATCCATCTACCGGGGAAATTGTCTGGCACAAACACGCTCTGAGTGTGAGTCAGACAATGTTAGCGGTGATAGATCGGGCGATCGCTTACCATCCACGCGATCGCTTTTCCACTGCTAAAGAAATGCTAAAAGTCTTACAATTTGGTGCAGGAACTTGCTCTAAAGTAGCTTATATCCAACCACCAGCAATAACTACACCTTCTACAACACTTAAAAAGACAGTTTCTGTCAGCCCAGCGCCTTCGTATCAACCTGCTCATCAAAATAGTGGACACAGAGAAAAATTTCTCCCCAGTCTAATTGTAGGTAGTTTGATTGGTGGTTCTATAATCATTGGTTTTGCCCTTACTAAATCGCCTCAACCAGTGCTACAGTCAAGCGTTTTATCTGAGTCTTCCCCAACCCGCGATCAAGTGCAAGATACGCCGACACCTCTACAATCCCCAGTTTCTATCACTCCAGAACCACAAGATGAAGAAGTATCACCTGTGCGATCGCAACCTCCCAGCAATAACGTTCCTATTCCCACCGAATCTGCTCAACTACCTTCTTCAACACTGCAAGATACGCCGACACCTCTACAATCCCCGGTTTCCATTACTCCAGAACCTACCACAAGTAAAGAACCACAGGAGCAAGAAGTATCACCTGTGCGATCGCAATTTCCTATCAATAACGTTCCTAGTCCCACCCAATCTGCTCAACTACCTTCTTCAACACAGCCTCAAATCGATAGAATAACACCAGAAAAAGCTGTGCAAAATTATTTTGAGACTATTAATAAACGTGATTTTCAAACGGGATGGAATCAACTCTCTCCTAGCTATCAAAATAATAAACGCCGGAATCCAGATGGCTATCTTTCATATATTGACTGGTGGGGAGGAAAGGTTAAAAACGTAGATATCCTACAAGTTAGTTTGCTAGAAGCAACTGCACAAACAGCTACAGTAAATGCTAAAATCAAATACTTGATGAACAATGGAAAAGTAATTCCTGGTTCTGTATACTTTTTCCTTTTATGGGATGCCCAAAATAGCCGATGGATTGTTAATGATACCAAATAGTTACGTCCTGGAATAAATCTTGATTATCAAATAAACCTCATCTTACGTTGATAAGCGTAGTTTTTGCCCTCACCCTAAATCCCTCTCCCAAATATGGGAGAGGGACTTTGAAATTCTGGCTCCCCGAATCCCAAATCTGGGATTCGGGGTTGGGGGATGAGGGCAAATCCTTTTGATCACCGCAACACACTGGCTTCTCTGCGCCTCTGCGGTTAGTTCTTCCGTAACTCGTGCGTAAGTAAATCCTAAGTTAATTGACAACTGCTATGAACTCCAAAAACATTTAATTTTTAAGTTTTTATTGTCAAATAATGTGATGAACATGATATTTTTGAATTAGGATAAAAAAAGATGAATAGCAAAATTAAATACTCAGTAATTTTTTCGGAATAAATTAATATTTAGTAGATTTATTGATTCATATTTGTTGCTAAAAAACAGCAATAATTGATACAAGTTAAATTTGTCAAAAACTGACATTCATTACAACTAAAACAAATAATAATAGGGAGAATGGGGGCAGAAGAAAAACCTGTTAATTTGCGCTCGGAGACGAATAATGGTAGCGGTCGCAGAGAACGTTCAACATCGGCTAACTATACAAACTGTAGAAATTGCCCCTAACACAACAGCGATTCGCTCTCTTGATTGGGACCGCGATCGCTTCGATATCGAATTCGGACTGCAAAACGGCACAACCTACAATTCATATCTCATTAGGGGCGAACTAACAGTTTTGATTGATACTTCTCACCAGAAGTTTCGCAATCTGTATTTAGAGACTCTAAAAGGTCTTGTCAACCCCAAAACAATTGATTACATAATTGTTAGTCACACAGAGCCAGACCATAGCGGCTTAGTAGAAGATGTCCTGCAATTAGCTCCTAGAGCCACTGTTTTAGCCTCAAAAGTTGCGCTTCAGTTTTTGGAAGGCTTAGTACACGATCCTTTTTCTAAGCGCGTTGTCAAAACAGGCGATCGCATCGATATCGGCAAAGGGCACGAAATCGAATTCGTGAGTGCGCCTAACCTGCACTGGCCAGATACAATCTTTAGCTTTGACCGCAAAACCCAAATCCTTTACACCTGTGATGCTTTTGGGATGCACTTTTGTGACGATCGCACCTTCGATGAAGATTTAGAAGCGATCGAAGCTGACTTTAGATTTTACTACGACTGCTTGATGGGACCTAACGCTCGTTCGCTGGTGAATGCGATGAAGCGCATGGGTGATCTAGGGAAGATTAATATTATCGCCAATGGTCACGGCCCATTATTATACCACCATCTAGACGTTCTAACCGGTTGCTACGAAAATTGGAGCCAAAAACAAGCTAAAGCAGAAACCACCATCGGCTTGTTTTTTGTCTCAGATTACGGGTATGGCGAACGCCTTGCTCATGCAATTGGCGAAGGTATACTGAAAACCGGGGTTGGGGTAGAAGTACTGGATCTGAGTACTGCTGAGAGCCAAGAAATTCAAGAACTAGCCGGAAGAGCAGCTGGGATAATTATCGGTATGCCCCCGACTTCCGCCGCCGCCGCCCAAGCTAGTATCAGTTCGGTGCTAGCTGTCGCCAAGAACAAGCAAATGGTTGGGCTGTTTGAATGTTACGGTGGGGATGATGAACCTATCGATACACTCCGCAGAAAATTTCTCGACTCTGGCATCAAAGAAGCTTTTCCCGCGATTCGGATTAGAGAAGTTCCCACTGCATCCACATTCCAGTTGTGTGAAGAAGCGGGTAAAGATTTCGGACAATTGCTAGTGCGCGATCGCAACATCAAGCAAATCAAGTCCCTCGACGTCAACATGGAAAAGGCGCTGGGACGGATTAGTAGTGGACTGTATATAGTCACCACTAAAAAAGGAGATATGTCAAGTGCAATGCTGGCCTCCTGGGTAACACAAGCAAGTTTGCAACCATTAGGATTGACAATTGCCGTTGCTAAAGACCGCGCCATTGATTCCTTAATGCAAGTAGGCGATCGTTTCGTCCTCAACGTTTTGGAAGAAAGCAATTATCAAGAATTGAAAAAGCACTTTCTCAAGCGCTTGCATCCCGGTGCTGACCGCTTTGCAGGAGTGAAAACTCAAACTGCGAAAAACGGTTCTCCGATTCTAACTGATGCTCTGGCATATATGGAATGTGAAATACAGAGCAGTATGGAATGCAGCGACCACTGGATTTTATATTGCACCGTCCAAGAAGGTCGTGTCTCCAAAAACGACGGACTGACAGCTGTTCGTCATCGGAAAGTGGGTAATTACTACTAATGGAGAGTTGAAACTTAAAGCTTCAGCCTCAAAGGCTCAATATTGAGGTTTAAAGGCTCAAGTTCCAGCCTAAAAGGCTCAACGTTGAGGTTCAAAGGCTCAAATTTCAGTCTCAGAACCTCAAACTCCCCATCTCTCTATTTATACCAATTTTAAAAATGATTGCGACAGATGGAAACCTGAAACGCTTATCCAATGGATGTTTCACAATCCAAAATCTAAAATCTAAAATTTAAAATGGTATTAGATGAGAGTCCCAAATCCTCTTAGCGGCTTTCTTAAACGCTTTAAAAACTGGGCAAAATTTGCCCGGTTTTTCCAGATATTTCCCCAACTTTACCCAACAGCTATGACCAATTCCAAGCCACGCGACGTACAAGTTTTACCAATTGCGACAAATACCAAGACTCTTAGAGCACGTAGTTGGTCACGTCTGCGGTTTGAAATTGAATACGCACTTGAAAGAGGTACTACCTCCAATTGCTATTTAATTGAAGCTGATAAAACCGCACTTATTGATCCACCGCCAGAAAGCTTTACCGAAATTTATTTAGAGGCATTGCGCCAGACTTTAGATTTGCAACGTTTGGATTATATAATCCTGGGTCATTTTAATCCCAATCGAGTTGCAACCCTCAAAGCAATTTTAGAACTGGCACCACAGGTAACTTTTGTCTGTTCTCTTCCGGGTGCGAATAATTTGCGTGCTGCTTTTTTAGAGCATGATTTAAAAGTCTTGGTGATGCGGGGGAAAGAAACTCTGGATTTAGGCAAAGGTCATGTTTTAAAATTCCTCCCCACTCCTAGTCCACGTTGGCCGGAAGGACTTTGTACCTACGATCAGCAAACTCAAATTCTCTACACAGATAAGTTATTTGCAACTCATCTTTGTGGTGATGAAGTGTTTGATGATAATTGGGAAGCGCTCAAAGAAGACCAGCGTTACTACTTTAACTGCCTAATGGCTCCCCAAACTCCTCATGTGGAAGCAGCTTTAGAGAAAATATCAGATTTGCAGGTGAGAATGTATGCTGTGGGTCATGGTCCCTTAGTACGTACCAGCTTAATCGAGCTTACCAAAGCTTATGGAGAATGGAGCCGCGCTCACAACGATCGCGAGATTTCCGTTGCCCTACTTTATGCCTCAGCTTACGGAAATACGGGGACTTTAGCCCAAGCGATCGCTCTGGGACTAACCAAAGGTGGAGTTGCAGTCAAATCGATTAACTGCGAATTTGCCACCCCTGATGAAATTCGGACTAGCCTAGCACAGTCAGAGGGTTTTATCATCGGTTCTCCTACCATTGGTGGTCATGCGCCAACTCCCATTCATACTGCTTTAGGTATTGTTTTATCAAGCGGTGACAACAGCAAACTCGCTGGGGTCTTTGGTTCCTATGGCTGGAGTGGCGAAGCTTTTGACTTAATAGAAGGTAAACTCCGGGATGCTGGATATCGCTTTGGCTTTGACACCCTGAAGGTGAAGTTTAAGCCTGATGATGTCACTCTCAAATTCTGTGAAGAAGTAGGTACAGACTTTGCCCAGAGTTTGAAAAAGGCTAAAAAGGTACGCGTACCACAACAAGCCGCTACTCCAGTGGAACAGGCTGTTGGTCGGATCGTTGGTTCTGTCTGCGTGGTGACAGCCAAACAAGGAGAAGTGTCCACCGGAATGTTAGGCGCTTGGGTTTCTCAAGCTACTTTCAACCCACCGGGACTCACCGTTGCGATCGCTAAAGACCGAGCGATCGAATCTTTGATGTATCCAGGCGGTAAGTTTGCCTTAAATATCTTACCTGAAGGCAATCATCAAGATTACATGAAGCATTTCCGTAAATCTTTCGCACCTGGGGAAGATCGATTTGCCAACTTTAGTACAGCAGTTGCAGATAACGGCTGTACCGTCCTTACCGACGCTTTGGCATATCTGGAATGCTCAGTCAAGGAACGTATGGAATGTGGCGATCACTGGGTTGTGTATGCAACTGTGGACGAAGGTAAATTACTCAAACCTGATGCTGTGACTGCCATTAACCATCGTAAAACTGGTACTCATTATTAGACAGTGAGAAGTTTAACCTAACGAAACCGCTTTGGAGAAAAGTTCTCTTTTTTCTTGTGGGATGGGCATCTTGCCCGTCCCATTTTTTTGTCGATATGCAGAGTCGCCCAAGTAAATTTTAGTTCTCTCTCTTTAGACAGATGTCTGAGGTTTTTAAGCCTCTCAACCTTTCGGGGAGAGCTTTGGAGAGGGATTTATAGTATACTTTGCGACTTTTCAAACAACCTCTTAGCAATCCTGCTAAGCTAAAACACATATAATTTGCAGGTTATATTTAATAGACCCATCCGAAAACTCGCAAGCCAATATTTACAAGGCTTTGAGACCAGTCCTTGCAGATTCTCTTTCAACTCATATCTTGCACCTGGAAATATGGATGTCAAAACCACAACTACGTGTAAGAGGAATTAATCGTTCAATATCAAGTAAAAGAAGAGACATGACTAGTTGAGGGAAAATAGATTCAAGTGCAGTTTTTGCAGCTTGACCCCAATCAGGCGGTGATGGGAACTGAATTTGGAGATAAGTCCAGTGAGCTATGAGGTAAGCAGTCAGAGAAAGGATGAGCCAGCGATATATACGTCCTATTAAGGTGAAATGGGCGGTTAGAAACCGCGTCTACACAAACAAAACCTGCCTCCGCAGGTTTCAAATCCTTAATTTTTCGTCAGTCCGCGCAGGCGGACGAGAGTTTGTGTAGCCGCGTTCGCATCGCGTGCCGGAGGCTCTATTCCATTCGCCCAGGCAAAAGTAGACACCAATGACAGATGTACGC
>NZ_JBTYKD010000213.1:0-19127 GCF_054880495.1 Nostoc sp. | reverse complement strand
TTTGAAATTCTGGCTCCCCTTCTCCCAAATCTGCGAGAAGGGGTTGGGGGATGAGGGCAAATCCTTTTGATTACCGAAGAACTACAGGTTTCAAAATAGACGTGGTTTAGCTAGTCATTTGACGATTCTTGTCAAAAATATTTGCAATAAATCTTTAATAATTGGTATCAATTAGGGTATAAAATAAATAATTTAACTAACTAGCAGACATTTAATGCTGGTTCAGTTGCAGTTAATCCTAGCTGAAGCCGAATATATAGTTGCAGATAATCCTGGTTTGCTCAGGTCTTGATTGCAGGTTTGAGCGATTAGCGTTGCAGGTCGCTTTCCGCACTTCGAGATGTAGTAGAGCGATATTTAAGAATATTTCCTAAAAACAGTCAATTATTAAGTATTAATACTGAACAATTCTTAGTGATTTATGATTGATATTTAACTAAAATTGGCGAAATATTCGTATATACAAGATGAAGTGGGAACGATGGGATGCTAAGTATCTAATATCGTTTTTGATTGGCGCGTAATTAATTGCGTCCACAACTGCGATGCACCTGCCCCTTTTTTGTAACGTGAGCGATCCATAAAGACTTTATATTGAGCTAAGGTGATTGTGGGCTATTTGGAATAATCGGAACTTCTGGTGTTTCGGGTTGTTGCTGTTGTCGTTGCAAATATTTACTCAATATATAAGCCATATCCCCACGGGTCACGGGTTTTAATGGGAAAATATTGCCTTGAGCATCTGTATTGAGAAATCCTTCAGTAGCTACTGTAGCGATCGCTTTTCTAGCCCAAGCTGGGATAGACTTTTCATCTGGATGTGCAGCAAGAATCTCATTAACAGCGTCATCGGAAAACTGAAATACACCATAAGCCTGGGCGAAAATAGCCAGAGCTTCTGCCCTTGTCACCTTTTGGTTAGGGAAAAATTCATTGCCTCGATAGCCTTTCATGATATCAGTTTTTAAGACTGTCTGTATATCATTAAATGCCCAATAAGAACGAGGAACATCTGGAATAGTTAAATTTTCTTTGTTAACAGCTTGTCTTTTATCTAGCCGAAATGTTTTGACCATAATTGACGCTAATTCAGCCCTACTCAGTAATCTTTCTGGATAAAACTTACCATCGGAAAAGTTTGTCATCCATTTGACAGCAGTTACCTGTTGAATGGAATCAGATGGAATTTCAGAAGTAGTTTCTGGTACTTGAGCAATTGCTGGCAAGCTTTGTAGTAGTGCCACTAAAGATAGAGTAATTGAAAGCTGACGCATCATGATAACCACTTTTAGCTGCTAAATGAATTTAAAAAACTACGTTACTGAAGTTAACGCAAAATTTGGTGTTCCTAATAACCTGTAACTCACTTAATGACGAACTTCGGCTGGTCAATGTTGCGTAGCTACGTAGGGTATTAGCTGGTTTTCATATCAAGGGAGTAGAAATCAGCAAAAACTTGTTTTTTACCTTTCATCTTTTAGCGTTATCTCCCCACTACTATGGACTATAGTCAGTTTTTCAGGAGTTTTGGGAATGACAGCAACAGCAGATCCCGTAAAGTTGATGAAGCAAGAAGTTGGCAAGGCCGCCGCAGCCCTAGTCAAGTCGGGTTCCATTGTGGGGTTGGGTACGGGGTCAACTACAGCATATACGATTCAGTATTTAGGCGATCGCCTCAAGTCCGGTGAACTCAAAGATATCATTGGCATACCTACCTCGTTTCAATCAGAAGTGCTGGCCAAGCAGTACGGTATCCCTCTCGCCACCTTGGACGCTATCGACCACATTGATATTGCCATTGATGGGGCTGATGAAGTTGATCCGCAGAAGAATTTGATTAAAGGCGGTGGTGCAGCACATACCCGCGAAAAAGTCGTAGACTACCTAGCAGAACAGTTTATCGTTGTGGTAGACAGTGGGAAGTTAGTAGACCGCTTAGGTTCTAGTTTCGCTGTACCCGTGGAAGTGATTCCAATGGCAATTACTCCTGTTACCAATGCCATCAAAAAACTTGGTGGCAAACCCGAACTCCGCATGGGTGTAAAAAAAGCTGGCCCAGTAATCACTGATCAAGGAAATTTTGTCTTAGATGTCAGATTTGACTCGATTGAAGATCCAGCCAACCTAGAAAAGATATTAAATAACATTCCTGGCGTTCTGGAAAATGGCATCTTCGTTAACTGTGTCGATTTAGTTTTGATTGGTGAAGTCAAAGATGGTCAGCCATTAGTGCGACAACTGTAAGAGTAGAGATTTTGGATTTTAGATGTCTCTAAAATCCAAAATTAAGCAATAGGAGTGGACTACTTCGCCTGAATTGGTGTTAGGGCTACACCTTGATAATAATGTCCCAAAATTTGCAGGTGGTTTACTCCTTGCCGAGCCAGATTGTACGCCCCCCACTGACTCATGCCTAAACCATGACCGTAGCCAAGCCCTTGCAGTACAAAACTACCATCGGCTCCCTTGGTGACGGTAAAGCGGGTACTTTTTAACTTGAGGGCTGTTCGCACTTCCTCGCCCTGTAGAATCTTCGTGCCCTTGTTGCCGACAATTTTCAAGATTTTAACACTGCGGAAAGGTGAGTATGTCTCTGGAATCATTGCCGTCACACTCCCCACCTGAGGAAATTTAGCGCTAATTTCAGTAGGTGAGAAGGTTTTCACCCAACTACACTCGCGGATATTTTGATCGTAGTCTTGAACAGCACGTAGGTAAGGCTCGTTGCTTCCCCAAACATCTTCCACGTTTTCAGTGTGTCCCCCAGAACAAGCATGGAAAACTGAGAGAATAATCCGGTTTTTGTAAGTTAGTACCTGCCCTAGTGTGGAATCGACTGCGGCGTAAGTAGAAGGAGCTTCACTGATGACACCTTTGTAAATTTGCCAACGATCGGGGGTATTACCTAAATCGTAAACGGGATTATTCCGTTGTTTTTCTCGTTCGTAGAAGGCATAAGTACGGGCTGCGATCGCTTGGGCTTTTAAAGCTTCTTGAGGCCAGCTAGCATCCATTTCGCCACCAAGAACGCTGTAGAGATATTCTTGATCATCAACCCAGTTAACAGCAGTTAAGCCTTTTTCTGTAGGAACAACCAGAGTTCTACCCCGATACCAGCGATCGCCAATATAAACGAATCCTTTACCAGTTGGCTCAATCCAAAATAAACCAGACTGCCACTTATCTAAAGCAACTCCCCCAGAAACAGCTTGGGCATAATATGCACTCATCGCTGGTAACTCTCCGAGAGTCCGGCCGGTACTATCCTTGACGATTCCAGTGGTGGAACTGCCCACTTTTACCTGATTAACACCCCTCTCAATTGCCACGCGCAGGATTACAGACGCTTGGGCTGGTGCAACTAAAGCTATCCATAAAAGGATACCTACCCACCAATGACGTACTTTAATCTGGGAAAATAAACAGCCTAAGTAAAGTTGGAATTTCATGCTGATCATCTAATCACAGTAGTATCTAATTGACGCTCTCAACTATGGCGTTTATTACTTTAAGATGAGACACTTCTCCAACGCAGGAGGTTGCCACCTCCTACTTATTATGCATTTTGCTTTAGCTATAGGACTAGTATTTAATTTTTGAAATGCACGTAGTAGACCCTTTAGGCTAAAATAGTGCATTAGAGGTAGGTTGGGTGGAGCGGAGCGCAACTCAACTGATTATCAGGATGTTGGGTTACGCAAAGCCTCCACCCAACCTACAATTTTTTTGCAACATTTTAGCCTAGACTGCCTCTTCCCAATGCCCAATACTTCTCTACGAGAGGCTGCGCCAACGACGCCTCTCAGTACAAGTCAGTACAAGTGCCCAATGCCCCCTACTTCTTCGCTCTATGATGCCAATACCTTTTGAGAATTGCTCACTTCATTAGCGATAATTCCAATTAAATTCAACTTACTCAAAATTTCTGTAGCTTGAGTTAGTTCAGTTCGCGTCACTTTCCCCATACGCTCTACCATCACAATAGCATTGCAAAAAGATGCCACAATCCTGGCATCAACCGTGCCTAAAATAGGTGGAGCATCTATCAGTACTAGGTCATAACTTTGCTCAAACAACTCTATTAGTTCTTTCATCCGTTGAGAACTGAGCAACTTCACCGTGTCTTCCGGTTCCGGTCCAGAAGTCAAAATATCAATGGAGGGGTGAATGGGCTGGATGTAATCTTGAAAACCAGTAGTTGTCTCATCAACTAATAACAGAGATAGTCCCCAGTTATTGGATAGTTCCAGGATTTTGTGCAAGCTAGGATTCTGCAAATTAGCATCAATAACTAATACCCGTCGATGCATCCGAGTAGCACTAGCCACAAGCCCTAATACTAAGGTTGTCTTCCCTTCTCCTGGTAGTGCTGAAGTAAACATCAGCGACTTCAAGGGTAAAGGATATTTTAATATTTGAATATTTTGGTAAATCATGTCCAGGTTTTCATGGACAGGCAATCTAGTAATGGCTTCTATTACAGAGTCATCTGAACTTCGCCGCCGATTCCAAGGCAGACCCAGCCGCCGCTTTTTCCCACCACGCGACGGTAGTTTTGGTACTGACCCCAGTACACGCAGGTTCGTCAGTTTCTTTAAATCTCCCGCACAATAAATAGCGTCATTAAACTTTTCCAAAATCAAGGCTGATAAGATACCTAAAATCGGCCCAATTACCGCTCCTCCAACCAAAAGTAATAATCTGTTGCTCCCCATATAAGTACCCAGAGCAGGTTCTGTCAAAACTTGCCAGTTATATCCTTCCTGAGCAATTTTTAGTCCCAAGGACTGTTGCGCCTGAAGCAATTGTTCAAGGGTTTTGCGACTACTTTCTACCTTTGGCAGCAGACGGTTATACTCTGCTATTAAACTTGGGTATTTGTTTACCTCAGAGCGTAGTCGCTGTTCTGACTCGGCTAGATTCTTTTCATTGGCAGTTAGTCCTAAGACAGTTGTCTGCACCAGAATAAACTCGTCTAATAGCGTTGGCTCAACCCCTACCATTTGCCCTTTGAACAGAGGTTCTCCCTTATTGCTACTAGTAATAGCTTTCACCTCTTCTCGTAATAGCGACAATTGACTTTGGCGTTGCTGCTTTAGCTTTTGTACCGATGGGTAATCGTCTGTATAACGCAGCCGCTCCTTAGCCAATGCTAGTTCAGTCTTTTGAATTTCACTCAATAATCCTTGGTAGCGGCTTGACTGATTTAAACGAGAAGAAATTAGTTCATTTTGCTGGGATGAAGACGCTATTTGTTGCTCTAGGTTATTGTAGCGAGCGTTTACATCTTGAAGGTTGGCACGAGTGCTTTGTAGCTGTTGTTGAATATCGGCTAGAGATTCTAGCAGGATTTTACTTTGGACTTCAGGATCGAGTAATTTATGTTTCTTGCGAAACTGTTCTAAATTTTTCTCAGCTTTACTCGCCTCTTTTTTTATTTCAGGTAGGCGAGTGTTTACAAAAGCTAGTCCCTGATTCAGACGTTCTTTTTGTTGGTCTTTGTTATAGTTTTGATAGACTTTCTGTAGAGTTTGAAGTACTCTTTGTGCTTTGACTGGATTATCATCATTAAAAGAAACTTCAAATACTTGATTAAAAATTTTATTAGTTCCTATGCCTCCCTCTTCTGGAGTGACTTCTAGAGATGCTTTTTTGTTCTGTCCTGTTTGCCCATTGATATCTTCTAAAGTAATATCAGGATAATCAGAATGAAGTAAATCTACAGCTTTCTGGAGGAGCTTAGAACTCAGCATAAGTTTCATCTGAGTAGTGGAATCAATAACTTGAGAACTGGAATCAGTAATCTGAGTATCTCCCCCGACTGGGATATTATTTGACTGTGCCCCATCAGATAAATTGGAACTCACCAATATCTGCATATTGCTCTGGTAGGTAGGCTTGGCTATGACAGCTAACAGGCTAGCAGCTGACATCACTACACAGGAAACTCCCAAGATTAGAAAGCGTCGGCGAAGCAAAATACTAGATAGTTGTCTGATGTCAACTGCGCCTTGTGCTGAAGTAGTAACCTGTTGCTCTTGATTCAGACTGATCTTAGCCACTATCAAACTCCTCTAATATCGAAACACTATATTTATTTGGAAGATTTATGAAAAATGTGAAATGATTTTTTTACACCTAATAGCTGCAACAACATACTTAATTATGCTTCCAACGATGACAAGCTCACTTGGCATAATATTATGCCAAGTGGCGCTTTCATGCTCATCAATTCATGCATATAAATTCTTAATCAGTGTTGAAAGAATAAATTTTCAATAAATATTTTATTTAAGGAAGAAAAATCTTAACGGGAAATTAATTATTTTTCCTAAATATTTAAGTAAAAAATTCTCTGATTCACAACCTTACTATATATTAAAGTTCTTTTGATAACTCGTAATCTAAAAAAAACATTCAGAAAAATATTTAAGCCATACTATTTATATATTTTTGATACACTTAGTTAACCGTAAGTAAATTATTGGTTAACTAGTTGACTTATTCCTAAAATTAAACTACTGTCTATTTGCTGGACGTTATGAGTTGGATCACTAAACTCCAAGACAGAGCCTGGTTAATTTAGGAGCATCTCACTTTCGTAGAAAGCCTAAACCTCACCCCAGCCCTCTCCGTGAGTTCGGAGAGGGAGCAGGAATCTTCTTTCTGCTATGGTGTAGTGTATTTGCTTTCACTGAGATGCTCCCGGTTAATTTTAGATTAGGGACTTCTAAATAAAAAAATATCCAACTATTTATTGTGGGGTGAGCGACACGAGAGCCTTTGGTTACTGGGCTCTCGTGTCGCCCACCCCACAAGTAGTAGTAATTTATTTCTTGGAAGTCCCTTAGAAGGGTTCAATCTAAAATCCAAAATTTAAATGCCTACCTTGGTTAACTCTACTTCCCGTCGCCTGGGTACTTCATGAATCATAAAATCATAAGCCATATCAGTACGGGGAAAAATTGCACGGGCTTCCTTGAGGAGATCCTTCAATTCCAAGGTATTTCCGGGAGCATAGCGGGGACTAAAATGACTCATAATCAGTCGATGTGCCCCAGCCGCTAAAGCTGTTTGCGCTGCCATTGTGGTTGTGGAATGCAACCGTTGAAAAGCCATATCTGCATCTTGATGGGCAAAGGTTGCTTCGTGAATTAATACATCTGCATCATGAGCTAATTGCACTGCACCATCACAATAAATTGTGTCTGTACAATAGGCAATTTTTCGACCAATTTCTGTAGGTCCGCATAATTGGCTGCCATCAATCACCCGTCCGTCGGCAAGGGTAACTGTTTCACCCCGCTTGAGTTGACCATAAATGCGGCCTGGAGGAATTTGCAACGCCTTGGCTTTTTCCACATCAAAGCGTCCTGATCGGTCTTTTTCGGCTACGCGGTAGCCGAAAGCTGTAATGCGGTGATGCAAATCACCGCAGCTAACGGTGAAGTCATTGTCTTCATAAATTACCCCTGGACGGATAGCATGGATTTTAATGGGGTAAGAAAAGTGTGTGTAGGAGTAACGTGAGGCGGATTGAATGTAATCATTTAATCCGGGTGGACCATATATATCAATTCGTTCCACATTGCCAGCCAAGCCACAAGTAGCAAGAAGTCCCATCAAGCCAAAGATGTGGTCGCCGTGCATATGAGTGATAAAAATTCGGGAGAGTTGACTGATTTTCAGTTCACTCCGCATAATTTGGTGCTGAGTACCTTCGCCACAGTCGAATAACCACAGTTCTGCCCTTTGAGGTAATCTCAGGGCTACACTGGAAACATTGCGCGATCGCGTGGGTACACCTGAACTCGTCCCTAAGAATGTTATCTGCACAGCGTTCTTTAGTTTTCCTATTCCTCAATTTGCAACTCTATTTTCTATAGTGACACGGTTCGTGAGCAAAATACTTTTGAGAGGAAGTCGCCTTTTTGAACTGGGAATATTATACTAATTTTAGATTAATTAAGAGGCAATCTCAAACAGGTTCTTGATTCTATCTCTGCCGAAGCGAGCGCATCGATTTGTGGATGGAATTACATACCTCTGCTTTATTAAGTGCATGTTCAGTTTTAATACTAAGTTGCAATCAGATGTAGTAAGCTAATGAGCATTTAAGTTGCATAAAAGTAGGGCTGTTCGCGAAGCGTTCCCGTAGGGTAGCCCTTAGTACAAGCGAATCATTCTGGAAAAATGAATGACGATTAGCTTAGGGTATAAAAAGAGATTATTCTTAACAGATGTCAAAGTTCTGATCAAAATTAAGGGACGAACGCCAACACCCCCACCGGAGAACCAGAACCACCACGTAATCTCAGAACTGCGATCGCTAGAGTAGTACCTTTAGGTGGCAGTTGATCCAAATTTGTCAGATTCTCCAACACAATGCGTGGTTTTTCTAAAACTAAGCGGTTAATCGCAAAAGTGTTATCCTGTCCAGTATCTACGCCATGAGTATCAATTCCTACCCCTGCTATTTGCCGTTCATCCAGTAACAATTCAGTCGCAGCGCTGCCAAACCCAGGAAAGTGGGCAATTCCTTCAGCATCATGATTCAGGAATGCACTTTTATCAAACCACTTTTTTTGCCAACCAGTATTCAGTATAACTACGCAGCCACCAGAAATTTTACCGTATTGTTTTTCCCAAGCCCGAACATCAGCAACAGTCAGGGCATAATCAGGATTAGCGTCTGTGGCTTGGCGAATATCTATGACTACCGCAGGTACAACCAAAGACTGGGCTGGGTATTGATCAATTCCCATAGCATAACTATGAAAACTATTAGGGGCATTGATATGGGTAGCGCTATGTTCTCCCAAGGAAAAACGCCGCAGGTAATAGCCATCATTATTTAGTTCAGCTACAGTTTCAAATTCTACTGTGGGATCTCCAGACCATTGGGGAATATCTATGTCAATTACATGACTTAGGTGGATAATGCGTGTGTACGTGATACTATTTTGACTTTGGGGTTGTATCATCCCAGCCTTCTATATTTGTACTCAGGGATTTTTTTAAAGGTGCCATGCCCTTCTCTACGAGAAGCTGCGCGTAGCTTGCTTCCACAAAGTAGTACGGCGCAGGCTCAGGGTAAGACCTGTGTTGGGCGACGCCGGAGCAAAGATAGTACTACCATTAGAACGGTTTTTAATCGATTCAACTGCAAAATTTCTACTTCTAATTTACTATAATAACAAAAATAATCCCCCCAATTCCTAGAAATTCTAGGTTTTTGGGGAGGTTCAAATATTGCAGAAAAAAATGAATTAATCTTAATTTAACAGCCAATAGGTTAAATTTTAATTAATCATAGTTTTAATTTAAGTTATCTAAATAAGTCAGCATGATAAAACTTAGGTATCTTTAGTTTTGTAAAAATTGTTAAATTACTGACTTAATAAGATGTTCGCTGATTTTAGATTTCGTCACGTAGGTTAATTTTTTAACGCCGACTTACTTATGTGTCAAGGAAGTTGTTTGACTTTGTTTCTTCTTAAAATCACGAATATTTTCAGGATAGCCGTCTGCTATAACTTGAGGATAACCTAAGAAAGCAAGCAAACTTAATACACAAATTTCAGTAGTTCATCAGCCGGAGATTTTCAAGATGACAACTCCGCTATCTTGCCGCAATTACATCGATGGTAAATGGTTGAGTGCTGTAGGGGAAGCAACCCTGGAGCGCCGCAACCCTGCTGACAAAACCGAAGTCGTTGCCACATTTACCCGTTCCCAAGCCAAGGATGTAGATACAGCAGTAGCCGCCGCCCGTAAAGCCTACCACAGTTGGCGCAAAGTCCCAGCCCCAGCTAGGGCAGAATACATCTTTCGGATTGGGGAAATATTACTCCAGCATAAAGAAGAACTTGCCCAGTTAATCAGTCGGGAAATGGGTAAACCTCTGACAGAAGCCAGGGGAGATGTGCAAGAAGGTATTGATTGTGCGTTTTACAGTGCAGGCGAAGGGCGGCGACTATTTGGGCAAACCACACCGTCGGAAATGTCCAATAAATTCGCCATGACTGTGCGGATGCCCATAGGAGTTTGTGCCTTAATTACTCCCTGGAATTTCCCAGTGGCAATTCCTTGCTGGAAAGCTATGCCAGCCTTGGTATGTGGTAATACAGTCATCCTCAAACCTGCTGAAGATACCTCCGCCTGTGCAACTAAATTAATTGAAATTTTCCAACAAGCAGGTTTACCACCAGGAGTAATTAATTTGGTGCATGGTGTGGGAGAAGAGGCGGGGAAAGCTTTGGTTGAGCATCCCAATGTAGATTTGGTATCGTTTACTGGTTCTTCAGAAACGGGTGCCTTTGTCGGCGCTACTTGCGGACGCACTCACAAGCGCGTCTGTCTGGAAATGGGGGGTAAAAATGCTCAAGTGGTGATGGAAGATGCGGATTTGGAACTTGCTCTCGATGGTGCAGTGTGGGGAGCATTTGGGACAACCGGGCAACGATGTACGGCTACCAGTCGCCTGATTTTGCATCGTGATATCAAAGAAAAATTTACCACCATGCTCTATGAGCGTACCAGTAAGTTACGCTTGGGTGCTGGCACTGACCCGAATACAGATATCGGCCCGATTGTCAATGAAAAGCAACTCCAACAGGTGAGCAAGTATTTGGATATCGCCCGTCAGGAAGGAGCAAAGGTTTTAATTGGTGGAGAAATTGCTACTGAAGGCTCACTGAAAAACGGTTATTTCTTTCAACCAACTATTTTGGATGATGTAACTGGTGATATGCGAGTTGCGCGTGAAGAGATATTTGGGCCAGTAGTGGTATTGATTGAGGTTAGTTCTTTTGAGGAAGCGATCGCAATTCTCAACGATAGCAATTACGGTCTTTCTTCTTCAGTTTACACCCGCGATATCAACCGGGCTTTTACTGCCATGCGTGACATCGAAGCAGGTATCACCTATATTAACGGCCCGACTATTGGTGCAGAGGTACACTTGCCTTTTGGTGGTGTGAAACAAACCGGTAACGGACACCGCGAAGCTGGAACTACTGCAATGGATGTTTTCACAGAATGGAAAAGTGTTTATGTTGACTTTTCTGGAAGTTTGCAACGCGCTCAGATAGATAACCGTAGTTAATTATATCCGCTATTAACACTTTCCCGACTGCAAAACTTTCGCTGCACCTGTAGATACGTTTACCTTCAAGGGTGACTACTACAGTTTGCCGAACTTCGTCCCACTTTTAACGCGCCCCTCTCGTCTGGATTTGCTAATGGAGATTCTGGATATGCCGTTGCCTGTGCGGAATACTTGAATTTAGTAGGGATGAGATTTGCTCATCCCTATTCACTAATGTCTCTAAATTAGATTCGTTAAATCCCAAAAAACCTATATTCTCTAAGAATGTATTGCACAAATTTATCATATCCTTTTGAATTCTGATAGTAATCATCTTAAGAAGAATATTCAACAATTTCTGATACACCATCGGAATTTATATGAGTCATAGTCAAAGGGTTTTCTCTAGCGATTGAGCAGATTGAAGTTTGGATCTCTTTAATGTTTTTCAATGCTAGTTCATGGCTAAATTTGCCTTTTTTTAAATATATAGTTTCAGACATTCTCAAAGCCCAATTACGAAATACCTAAACCTCATCTAAGTTTATAAGCGTAGTTTTTGCCCTCACCCTAAATCCCTCTCCCATATCTGGGAGAGGGACTTTGACATTCTGGCTCCCCTTCTCCCATATATGGGAGAAGGGGTTGGGGGATGAGGGCAAATCCTTTTCATCACCGAAGAACTACAGATTTCAAGATAGACGCGGTTTATGTAGCTTATTGTAATACAAAAAATAGTATTTTCTCCTAATTCGGATGATCGCTCAACCCAAAGAGGTGAGAATCATGAGCGACATGAAGAAGGCGTATGAAGTCGCAGCGATCGCACTACTGCGAAATCCCTCTTTTCATCTCTTCCAATAACAATTTCTTGCCTGCCTTAAATTCTTCCCGCGCATTCAATCTCTGGTTTTGTAGATTGCGATGCCTACGGTGGACTACGCCTACGCCCATCAGAACTAACTAGCTAGATAGCTGTGTATCTTATCCTTATGTCTTCGTAGAACACCCAAAGCTTGTTGCTCTACCTGTCGGACTCGTTCTCGACTAATACCCAGACGTTGACCAATCTGCACTAAAGAAAGTTCATTTCCATCTGTTAAACCAAAACGTAAAGTTAATATTTCTCGTTGCTGAGGATTTAATTTTAACAATAAATTTTGAATATTTTGTTGGAGAAACTTTTGGTCAGCGTATAATTCTGGGGAAAGTCCATCATCCTCCAACATATCTTGTAATTCTGTATCTTTTTCTGAGCCAACTCGCAATTCTAGAGAGACAGGTTGACGTGCTAAAAGTAAATAATCTCGAATTTGTTTGGGATCTAAAGATAGTTCTTCGGCGATATCAAGTGCGGTAGGAGTCCGACCTAATTTTTGAGTTAGTTCACGTTGAATACGCTTGATTTTGTTCAGTTTTTCTGTAACATGAATAGGCAAGCGGATAATACGTCCTTTTTCGGCGATCGCTCGTGTAATTGCTTGACGAATCCACCAATAGCCATAAGTTGAAAACTTGTACCCTTTACTAGGGTCAAATTTCTCAACTCCTCGCTCTAAACCTAAACTTCCTTCTTGAATTAAGTCGAGAAAATCTAGGTTATGTCTTTGATATTTTTTAGCAATAGACACCACAAGTCGCAGGTTAGCCTGAATCATTTTCTGCTTGGCTTGATGTCCCTGACGTAGCTGTTGCAGCAGTGATTTTTCGCCGATATTTATATTTTCCACCCACTCTTGTTGTGTCGGTTGACGCTTTAATTGAACAGCTAATTTTTCTTTGGCAGCAAGTAAAGCCATCATCTGTTGAACTTGCTTGGCGAAATTAATCTCTTGCTCAGGAGTTAATAAAGGTATACGTCCAATCTCGCTAAGATAAGTACGCACTGTATCAGCAGTATATAGAGGTTTTTCATTTTTCTTACTTACTTCTAGAGACTGGCTAGATAGATTACTCATAGTTATTTGAACCTTCAGAAATACTTGTTGGTTTAAAGGGAATTAACAATTCAAAATTCACAATTGTACCCTTACAGGGAAGCAAGCTACGCACAGCGTCTCATAGAGAAGAGAGTTTCAAAATTAAATTGTGACTGAAATCGGTTTGTAGCTTGACTTTCAAAGGTAAAAATCAAGAATTTGTGAAGATTTTTGTGGTTTTTGTCAGGTGTTATTATTTGCCAAAACTAATATTTGTTAACTTAAGAGCTTGATGTGACAGGAGCTTGTCAAAGAATTGAAAAAGTTATGTCTGTCCAAATTCCAGGGGATTTCAAGGAAGGTGAAATACACAACCTAAGTCTCAAAACCAGGCATAAAGCCTGTTTTACTTCAGAATTATCCTGTAACTAGCCAGACATCATGTAGACTATGACGCATGAAAGTACTTTTCCTTCCTTCTGTGGTTAAGTCTTTATAGTTTTATCCTAAGTCAAGTTACGTTTTGGGAATCTAAGCAAAAAAATCACTCCTGCAAGTGTTGCTACGACGTACACACAAGTCATCGAATTACCTAAAACAAAACAGCCTCTTGAAGTTCTGAAAAAATATATCCAATATCCAGAAAAGCCGTCCTAGAAGGACGGGGTTTTAAACCCAATTTTTCGATAAATGGAATAAATTCAAAAGGGTGGCAATTCTTTAAGAATCGTAAACCGAATATGATTTATTGCCAAATCACCGATGGGGATATCTTCTTTGGTTAGCCGCGCACCTCGACTGGTTACTGTTTCAAAGGTTATACCTTTGCCAATTTCAATGTGATACCAACACAAGCCCATAAAAAAGCGCGTGGGATAAGGCCCACCTTCACCGATATCGTCAGGATTTGATTCCATTGGCAACCAGCCAAAATTCGGGACGTAAAACTCCAGCCAAACATGATTAAAGTCGGGTTGTAGCGGCACTCCTTGTAAGTCACTATGGGCAGGACATTTGTACCTACCGACGGTGCGGCAGGGGATGCCATTTAAACGGGATAGGGCAAGTAAGACGCCAACATATTCGCCACAGGAACCAACGCCCCGTTCTAAAACTTTATCTGGCGTGTCAATGTAAGGTTTAATACCGTAGGATAACTTATCGTAGACGTAGTTGCGGATGGTGTGCATTTTCCGCAGCACATTGGTTTCAGAACCAATCGCTTCTCTGGCGGCACGGCGAACAATGGGCGTATCCATTGCTAAATCGTCGTCATCGACTAAGTAGCGTGTTTGTAATTCTGGGGGCAGTTGCGGTATATTTTCCACATCTCTGGGTGTGATGCGATACTTAATTCCTCGAACTTCCAAAAGTGCTTTCCAGCCAAATATATGCCGTTCTCCTGGGGCCAGAGAATCAAATTTAAAGACTGCTACACGTTGCCCCTCTACGACTTCTTCGGTAAATGGTATACCAATGGATTCAACGTGTTTCACCTTTTGACGCTCAGTTTCAGATGGTAAGGCGATGCGCCATTCTACATCAGGTAAATAAACCTCATCTAAGGGTGCAATTTCCTCTGCATAAGACATTTCAATGAGATAGCCATTAGAGAGGGCGTAGCGCTGCTCTGGCTGATAATGATAATACAAAGGGTGAATAAAAGTGCGATCGCGGAATGTTAGCTCATGACTCGGATCAGCATTGGGGTTATCCCGAATATAAGCCTCCTCTGAGGCGTAAGCGACGTAAATACTTTCTTTGCCTGTTTCGTCATTTTTATGTATCGCTATGCCTGTGGGACATTCAAAGGGTGTCAGAACACTAAATTGAAGTTCTCCTGTCGCCCGATCCATTGCATAAACTGATTGTTCAGTGCGATCGCAAATCCACAGCATTTCTTCACTTACTGCCAAATTCTCTATCCCAACGCCTGGGGCATAAAATCTGGTAATCTCTTTTCGCGTTTCGCGGTCAAAAATCAGAATGTAGCCCAGCCTTTGGGAACTGACATAAACTGTTGTTTCCCAAACAGCAACGCCGTCAGCAGGGTAAGGCAATGTTACAAAATGTTGCAGACTCAAATCATTGAGCTTGCACAAGTAAACACTATTTTCTCGGCTGACCCACAGGGTATTTTCCCAAGCCGCCAGACCAGTGGCATCGGTAAATTCTTTAACTTGATGGGGATTAAGAATTTTGCTGTTGTCAGAGGTGGGATCAATCTCCAGTAGATGCCCTTTAATACTATCAATGGCAATCAGTCTATCTTTAATGAAAGCAATGCCACACAGGGTAGCAGCAGTAAGCGGTCGAATTGTTTTTTGCCCAAACATCTGGCTTGCGGTCAAAGTGGGGAGTGCAAAACTCATAGAACCTTGTGGGAAGTGTAATGCTCTGTAACAAAGCTTCAAAGCTCTATTACTGACAATTATCGGTAGGATATGTTCCGAAAAACTCTTTCGTGAGAAATAAGACTATCTCAAAAAAGTATAAATTTACAAATATTAAGAATTACCTATACACTCATACAACTGGGCGATCGCCTGAATGTAACTTTAGGACATGGTTTTCCAGCCATCACTAAATTATGATCGAATTTTGTAACCATTTCCTGTGACCTACACGATGTCTGCTAATTCTCTGCCTGAAGGTGCCGGTGTTTGGCATAGTTTAGAAGTTAATAAAGCCTTAGACCTGCTCGAAAGTAATCCAAACAGTGGCTTAACACCCCAAGAAATTCAACAGAGGTTGCAAAAATACGGACCCAACGAATTACAAGAAACTGCTGGCCGTAGCGCTTGGGAAATTCTGCTGGATCAGTTCAAGAACATTATGTTGTTGATGCTGATTGGCGTAGCTCTGATTTCTGGGTTTTTAGACCTGATGCGTTTGCAGTCTGGCCATTCCAAGCCTGGTGAAGTGCCATTCAAAGATTCGATCGCTATTTTAGCAATTGTCATCCTCAATGGCATACTCGGCTATGTCCAAGAAAGCCGTGCCGAAAAAGCCCTGGCAGCCCTGAAAAAAATGACCTCTCCCTTAGTGCGGGTGATCCGCGACACCAGACAGGTGGAGATAGCAGCCAAGGAACTAGTTCCAGGGGATGTAATGCTGCTAGAAGCTGGGATGCAGATAGCCGCAGATGGGCGTTTGATTGAAGAGTCTAATTTACAAGTGCGTGAGTCGGCATTGACGGGTGAAGCCGAAGCGGTGAATAAACAAGCATCACTACAATTGCCAGCAGAAACAGATTTAGGTGATCGCTTAAATGTCGTGTTTCAAGGAACTGAAGTAGTCCAAGGACGCGCGAAGGTTCTGGTAACTAACACCGGCATGACAACAGAACTAGGCAAAATTGCCACTATGTTGCAGTCGGTGGAAAGTGAACCGACACCGTTACAGCAACGGATGACTCAACTGGGTAACGTCCTAGTTACGGGTTCTTTAATTCTCGTGGCGATCGTTGTCGTCGGCGGTGTGATTAAGGACGGAGGTTTTAAAAACATCCAAGAACTTTTGGAAGTTTCCTTGAGTATGGCGGTTGCTGTGGTGCCAGAAGGTTTACCAGCTGTAATTACCGTCACCCTGGCACTGGGAACTCAGCGAATGGTGCGCCAAAACGCCTTGATTCGCAAACTGCCAGCCGTGGAAACATTGGGTTCTGTGACAACCATCTGTTCTGATAAAACCGGCACCCTGACTCAAAATAAAATGGTGGTGCAATGGGTTTACACGAATAACAAAACTTTTCGCGTCACCGGCGAAGGTTATGCTCCCACAGGGGACTTTCAGTTAAATGGTCAAAAAATTTCCCTAGATGAGTCTCCAGAAATATTAGCGTTGTCAGTCGCCTGTGCCGTTTGTAATGATTCGGTGTTGCAAAAAGAACAAGGTGAATGGGCGATTTTGGGAGATCCCACAGAGGGGGCATTGTTAACACTGGGGGCAAAAGCTGGAATCGAAAAAGACCAGTGGAACAGTAAGTTACCTCGCGTTGCGGAGTTCCCTTTTTCCTCCGAACGTAAGCGGATGAGCGTGATTTTTCAGGTGCAGAAAGTTGCGACTCTGGAAGCGGCTTCCAGAGGCGTTGACCCAGCGATCGCTAGTTTATTACAATCTGAACCTTACTTAATGTTTACCAAAGGTTCTCCAGAGTTAATTTTGGCACGTTCGACTCAGATTCATTTGGGCAATCACTCAACCCCCTTGACTGAAGAACAACGCCAGAAAATTTTAGCAGAAAATGACCTTATGGCAAGTAAAGGTTTGCGGGTGCTAGGTTTTGCCTACAAACCCCTGGTACAGATTCCACCGGAACGTGCCGATGAAACATCGGAGCAAAGCTTGGTGTGGCTGGGATTGGTAGGAATGCTAGATGCACCACGCCCAGAAGTAAGGGCAGCAGTCCAAGAATCTCGAGATGCAGGTATTCGCCCAGTAATGATTACTGGCGACCACCAATTAACAGCACGAGCGATCGCTACCGATTTAGGAATTGCCCAAGAAGGCGACCGTGTCCTCACAGGTCAAGAATTACAACGGATGAGTGACCAAGAATTAGAGCAAAACGTTGACTTAGTAAGCATCTATGCCAGGGTTTCCCCAGAACACAAACTGCGAATTGTCCAAGCACTGCAACGCCGGGGCCGATTTGTAGCGATGACAGGCGATGGTGTCAACGATGCTCCAGCCCTCAAACAAGCCGATATCGGCATTGCAATGGGCATTACTGGCACTGATGTCAGTAAAGAAGCTAGCGATATGGTGTTACTTGATGACAACTTCGCTACCATTGTCAGCGCCACCAGGGAAGGCAGAGTTGTTTATACCAATATCCGCCGCTTTATTAAATACATTTTGGGCAGTAACATTGGTGAAGTTCTCACAATTGCTGCTGCACCCCTAATTGGTTTGGGAGGCGTTCCCCTGACTCCCTTACAAATTCTTTGGATGAACTTGGTGACAGACGGTTTACCAGCCTTGGCATTAGCTGTGGAACCTCCAGAACCGGATGTAATGCAACGTCCGCCTTTTAGTCCCCGCGAAAGTATTTTCGCTAGGGGATTGGGTTCTTATATAATTCGCATTGGGATAATATTTGCGATTATCACCATTGCCTTGATGTGGTGGGCTTATCAACATACCCATGCCCCAGAATATCACGGCGATCGCGACGCTTGGAAAACAATGGTATTTACTACCTTGTGTATTGCCCAAATGGGTCATGCCATCGCTATTCGTTCCAACAACCAACTGACTATCGAGATGAATCCCTTCTCGAATATCTTTGTACTAGCAGCTGTTGTTATTACCACGATTTTGCAGTTAATGCTAGTTTACGTCCCACCCCTGCGAGATTTCTTTGGTACTCACTACCTGAATATGCAAGAATTGGGGGTTTGTATTGGCTTCAGTGCCTTAATGTTTGTGTGGATTGAATTGGAGAAGATATTTCTGCGGATTATGGGCAAAAAAGCTGTGTGAGAGCATGGATGATGTTATTAAGCCAGAGCGTACATCATTGCCACAATCTAAGGAGGATACTCTAGAGTAGTTTTTAAGATGCGATCGTTGGAGTTAACGATCGCATTATTTCAGGAATTATTTCTAATCAACTGCAACAAGATAGACTCAAGACTTTGTAATGCAGCGTTTGTAGTGCGCTGATGTTCTTCAAAATTACGCTGATGTTGTTCATGGCTATCACGTAACTCAAGTAACACATCGTCCAAAATCGCACTACGACCCAGAACACGGTCAACGTTACTGGTAAGCTCTCTCATTTCCTGGCTGAGTTCATCCAGTTGTGCTTGAGTGTTAGCTTGTCTAATAGTTAAATTGTCTAATTGTTCTTGTGTACTAGTTTGTCTTTGTGCCAACCCCAAGATTATTTGTTCAATACGGTCTATTCGGTTAGGGAAGTATTCAGGTGCGTCAGTCATTTTCCTTGTGTTGAACTTCTACAATTTTACTTCTATAACCGTGTCTAACCTTCGTAGCGTTCTCTTTTCCTTCTGTTCCCTATGTACCTGAAAACTCTAAACCTTCGACAATTTCGCAATTATCAAGACCAAAAGGTTGAGTTTACTGCTGCTAAAACAATTTTGGTAGGTAAT
>NZ_JBTYKD010000212.1:0-10360 GCF_054880495.1 Nostoc sp. | reverse complement strand
CGGGTTTCAAAGTTGGCGGCGATATAAATTAGTAAAATGCCAACGAGCAAGCCAATAACCCATTTTAAGAAAGAGTACTGCAAACTGAAAATTACCGATTGATAGATTGTAGTAATTAAAAAAGTGGCTGTACCAATGTAGAGAAAAGCCCGCACTCTCAAAGCTAATCCAACAAAAATGGCGATGAGGCTGAAAATTCCAGGTATCCAGGGTGTGTTTTGCTCAAATAAAATTGCCCACCCACAAATTAAACCACTACCTAGCACTCTCAGAATATGACGAGATGTTTTGTATTCTGGTAGTCTTAGTTGAGAATCGACTTGAGCAATATAAAGCAGTGATAATCCAATGGGTGTTACATACCACAAAGCATCACTTAGATGTAAGGAATTAAACCAACGGTAAAGCGCCCAATTAATCAACGGCACACTAATATAGGTAAAACGGATGTTTTCACCCACCTTTGCCAGGAAGATGTAAAATCCAGCTGCGAGTAGCAAGGTAATGGGGTAAGTTCGCAGTCTGGTTTCCCATAAAATGATCAGTGGTATGATGTATGCAGCTTGTTGCCAAGGTCTTTTAGACCAACCCCAACTTTCCCAAGGTAGGATGTATAGAAAATAGGCTACCACACAGGCGATCGCACCATTCCAAGGAACTAAGGTTCCAGCCCAAAATTTTCCCACTGCTGTCTCCCGCCAATAAATCCTCATGCCGGCTACTTCTAATAAGCCCAGGTAAACCCACATCTGGCCTATTGTGATTCCTCCGAAGATGCTGCGGGAAGTGCGCGAATTTCGTCCCTGAAAGATAGCATAACGAATCAAAAATACCCCCGTTCCCAATCCCACCAAACGGTTAACTCCAATGGGAGTAATAATCGCAGCCATTAATAAACAGCTACTCCAAACCCAGTGAGTATGGGCAATTCTTTTCAGTTCTTGGGGAGTTAGACGTAAGTAGCTGACAAGCCAAGGCGACAGAATGCGGTAAGCATACATGATACTCGCGCCAAGGGCAGACATGGCAATCAATCCATCACCGAATGCTCCTCCTGAAACTTGTAATATTTGATAGAACAAAAGTTCATAAGCAGAAATGGATACGCCAATGATTCCTAAATACAGCAGGGGTTTAAAGTTCTCGCGCCGTCGCCCCACGCCAATGATAATTAAAGCTACACCCAAGGAATACAAACCTGTCCACTCGGTGAAGGTGTGCAAACGCAGCAATACACTAAATGCAGCATAAATTAATGGCAAAATGTGAAAACTGCTAGGAAGCCTTTCTAATTGATGTCGTCGTCGCCACCACTCGCCAAGAAGTTGAGCAATTAAACCTAAAGCGATATTTGCGATCGCTATTTTAACAGTTGAACGTTCCCCAAATCCCAGCGCTTCGGCAGTCAACAATTCCAAACACCAACCGATGCTATAAAATGCCCAATTTGTCGGTTCTCGCCAACTGCGATAAACAATGGCTGCCAAGGTGATTGTAGTGGCAATTAAGTAGAAAAATCCCGAAGTAGTAAACCCTTGGTAAATCAGCACTGAATGCAGCGTCAAACCCAACAACTGAAAACCACACAAGGCGATCGCCCATTGATCACTGGCGGCTGCATATATAACTGCTAATTTGTTACCGCGTCGGTGCCGAAGTGTCCGCGCTAACCATAGACTGAGAGTTGCGATCGCTCCGGCGACAAACCAACCTGCTAAGGCCAGGCGAGGTAAACCAGGTACACCCGTCCATAATAGTGCCCCAATGAAACTCAGAGCAAATCCTTCTGTAATTACCGCAGATGTTTGGTTTCGCAGATAGCGCGTATTTGTGAACATCAACCCGGTAGCTACAGCCAAACCGATTAATCTGGTTCCTGGTAGCTGTAAAGTAAGTAGCTGGGCAACTCCCACAGCCAAGACACTTAAGTAACGGGTAGTAGTCCGACGCTCTCTAAGTGTGCAATTGGCAACACCTGTGAGAGCTAAAGGCGTAACTAGCCATAACACTCCCCAATAAGCTTTGGTATCAGCTATGCCATACCAAGATGATTCTGCATTCATCCACAATAAGAAAAAACTAGCGGCGGATAGTCCTAAACCGATGTCCCATGCACTACGTCGCCATAAACCTTCCTCGACGCTAAATCCCCATTCTGCAACCATTAGAGCTAATAAAATACTTGCCCAGGCTTGTTGACTCAGACTTGGTAAAAGCCAATTAATGGTAGAGCAAAATGTCAGCACCCCAATTATATGAGTTAGAGATACTAGGGGAAGGGATGAGGGGGAGCGGCGTTGGGTGACAAATGCCAGAGTAATTGTAGAAAATAGCAGATTTAGCGATCGCAATGTGGGATTTATGAAAGCGATCGTTGTTAAAAAAGCTCCCAATAAGAGGGTGAGCAGTTCGCCAAATTTAGCCACTTCTCGCTTTTGGCGGCGATAGAGGCGAACTGTGAACGCCACCATCAAAACTACGTAGGGAAATAAAGCTATACCCAGCAAAGCCCCAGGTTCATTTTGAGAATTGGTAAGTTGGGTGCCAGTTGCGATCGCCCATTTCTGGAAGTTATCAGGTACTAACCGCCAAAAAAGCCAAATCGTCTGTAAGCCGATGACAAAAACCGCCGCGAAGTCTACCTTGAAACTGTGCCGCCACAAGCGATTTCCTACATACCACAAACCCAAACCACTTACAGCGATCGCATGCCAAGGATAACTCACTACTGAAACCAGCCAACCCAGGAAGAGTAAAATGCCACCGAGTTTTTCCCAGAGTAAGGGGAATGAGGGGGATGGGGGGGATGTGGAGAATATTACTGTTACTTCTTCTGCTCCCCTCTGTGCTAACCAAGTCACTAACCAGCCGCAAATGCCAATAGCTAACCCCAATTGCGTGACATCTACCCCGACAACAAAAATCGCTCGCACTAACAACACTATCAAGGCATAAATAATTACGGCAGCAGGCAAACCAATACTTAATTTCTGGCGTAGGCGTAGGCGTAGCCCGTCGTAGACATCGCGCCGATCTTCGTCGCTGATCGGATTAAGCTGTTGGTAAAGATTGTGATAAACGGTAATGATAGTTGTACCAATCATTGCTATATAAACGGCAATCAAGGGAAATCCTCTTAATTGCCAACCCCAATGCAGATAACTCAGCCCCAAAATATTTGCTAGAGGTAAAATGCCTGTATGTAAATTTGTAAAAATAGTCCGATTTTTGGAGAGTAAAACAGTTATAGCAGTCAGGGTAGGACAGGCGATCGCAACTACAATCCAATTCAGAGGATTTTGCCACAACCGAAAGCTATCCATTGCCCAAAAGTTCACCGGCACCAACAAAAGGGTGACAATCAGCAATGTCTGAGCCGTTAATCTGAGGTTGCTTTGCCTAGTCGCCCAAAAGCTTAACCCCCAAAAACTCAAAGTATAAGCAAATAAAACTCCATACTGTCCAGAAGCCGGAAACCTCTCCCACTGACTCGCAGCCAGTACCCCAGAGGACACCACTACCAGAAATACCCCTAAAAAAAGCAGCCAACGCACACTCAGTTCTGCCCCCAAGGACTGGAACATTGCGCTAATCAAGTTTGGTTTAGCTGGTTTTTGTTGCGGTTGTCTACGGCTACTAGATTGTAAAGCTGCTACGGGCAATTGCTCCCCCGCGTCGGAAGTAACAAACGCTAGTTTTGTCTCAGCTTCCTCCTGGGGTTGCAACACCACAGCACACACCAGAAACTCTCGGCATAGCTGCCTAACTTGGGTATCGGATATTAAACCTAAGTGCAGCCATATATCTAGTCCTTCTAATAACTGAGGATGGGAAGATGGCAGTCTGATTTCAAATTTTAGCGGGTGGTCAAGAGGCAATGACATAAGCCGCAGCCATATAAGTATATACTTAAATCACGAATTTAATTAAAGTATATTTTGGCTCTAATTGTGCCAGTTATTAGGCTAATTAATATTAATTTTTAATCTCTGAGCGATATTTAAATGCCAACTGTCTGCTTTTAATTTCCGTCTTGCAGTCTCCCAACCGCTAGATGCGCCTGTATCTTTTTATGTTAGCGCCACAAAGACCGAGTCCGCGTACCCCCAATACGGTTCGGATAAGACTATTGGTGTCAACTTAAGAAAAAATCTGCTTTGAGAAGACATTTTGCCCTCATCCCCTAACCCCTTCTCCCAACTTGGGAGAAGGGGAACTAGAGAATTTGCTCCCGCTCCTCTCCCAAAATTGGGAGAGGGGCTGTTCTTGTGAGGGTCAAACCTCGAAAGCTTGCCTTGCCTAACTTCTACGCTAAGTTGACACCAATGATTCATGAATTGCTCCTACATGAATAAAGCGCAGCCTCACATAGAATTGGTATTACCAAAAATACTTTTCAAACATCCTCTTAAGTGGATTTTGTTATTTTCCATATAAGGTCGTTTATCTGCTGTAACTTTGAGTTATAAATTTTCTCAATTCCAGCTTTTAAGAACTCTGAGGGATTGAACAAGAATATGTCAGTAAAACCATTAGTAATCTCTGGTAAATGATTTTTATCTACAATTTGAAATTTGACTTTTGGATCAACTAAGTAACCCAGCATTTGTATTGGTGGAAGTATGTTATCAGTATCACTAATTAAAAGCGGTTTATTTCCTTGACTAATAATGTTAGCAATTTTAGGATATTCTTGGTATTTTTCAGGTAATTTGTTCCACCAAATCTGGGCTTGAGACTGGATCAGACCAGATGTAACTCCGCTGATAATTACGACGAACGCTACAAGTGACCAGAGCTTTTTTTGCCAAACTTTAGTAGAAATAGACGTGATTTTAGTAGTAAATAGATAAGCAACAGCTAACTGTATACCTAAAACCGAGGGAAGTGTATATCGACTAGTAGCGTATCGCTTTTGAAAGACAAAATCCGCTATCAGTAGGGGAATCCCTACAGATCCAATCAAGGTTAAGACAAATAACCAAACTTCTTTAGAGCTTCTTCGACAGATAAAATAAATTGAGTAGACCATTAAAACTAAAATAATCAAAATAAAAGGAATTAATGCAATCTTAAGTTTTCCTGGGTCGCTGGGGCTAATACCTAAATCAAGAAAAGTCCGACTGAAAATCCCAGCCCACCTTGTAACTGAGGCAAATAATGTTTGTTTAGTATTCGTCCAATCTACTGCTTCTGGTTGAGGGTTAGTAATAATAATCCAAATCCAAGGTACAAAACTTATAAACCCCGCAAGCGATGATAGCAGATAATAAATCGATGTTTTACTCAATCGGAAGCGTTCGATTGCAATTACATAAATTCCCTGTGCAAAAGCAACCAAGGTAAAAAATAGATGAGTATAAAACCCTAGTGATAATGTTATTGCATAAATGCACCAACTAATCTTTGTTTTAAGGCGCATGGCTCGCAGCAGTGCTACGCTCGATATTAAAATGGTTACTATCCATAAACTATATGCTCTTACTTCTTGGGCATAGACGACATGAATAGGTGAAACGGCTACCAAGGCGATCGCTGTCCACCCGATTAGTGAAGACCCAAATAATTCTTTACATAGCCAATAAAGACAAGGAAAGGTGAGCAGACTCAGGAATGCCGAAAAACTTCTTGTCACTGCTACAGAATTCCCAAACAATTCTACCCAAAATCGGGTCATCAAGATGTATAGCGGCAAAATCTGCGAGTCTTCTAAAATAACCCCTTTAATTGTATCAGCAGTGTTTTTTTCAGGATTGGGATACTGGTATTTATGCAACTCTTCTATGCTGATCAAATGACCATTACCTAACTGCTCTTTCATTTCTGACTGTGTATAGCCAGAGATGCGTAATGATGAGAAAACTTCATCACCCCAATAAATTTTTTTGTCAAGATTGACGAAGCGAAAAAATACACCTATTACTAATAGAATAATGATTAAAAAACGTAACCAAGATTTAGAAATAAGCCAGTTCTGGGACAATTGCTTTTTCATGCAGTTTTCAATCTCCTCAAAGCCTTTATAAAAGGTGGTAAAATTTTCTTCTGATTGATCGCCAGAATCCTTTTCTAGCAGTCATTTGGGTTACAATGTTACTCTAATACGTATTGCCACACGCTACAAGTATTTATTGAAAACTCTTGCCATCCAAAAATTACAGCCGCTATCCAACAATGATTGTAGGACTTACGCAAAACTATACCCTGTAGGGGCAATACCCTGCGGTCAGCTAAAGCTACATGAATTGCCCCTACCTAAAAATCATTCTTTTCAGTTATTGTTTGCCTAAGTCCTGGATTCAACACTGAAGTACTTTTAAGTATGAGCTTTCCGCTCTGCTCCTGCACCCAGAAGCTAAAAGCAGCATTTATCCCAGTACATCCATCTCTTTAAATTTCCCATCCACCCGCAAGCTAAGAGCGGACTGACTCAGCACTACTAGAAACAGTCATGTCCGGCAGATCCATGTCATTTTGCCACCTTCTCTACTTATTCGCATCTTCCGTAATAGAATTAAGAATGAAGCCCTTGTAAAGCCTTCAACTATCAAAAGATAGAAGCTTAAGTAGCAGATTTTACCAAATTCTCAGTAAATTAAAAATCTGTATTCAAAGTAAGCTTGTAGCATCTAAAACGCTTGTAAGATTTTTATGACTTCCCGTATTCGCTTTTTAATGTGTCCTCCTGACCACTACGATGTGGACTATGTGATTAATCCCTGGATGGAAGGGAATATTCACAAATCATCGCGCGATCGCGCCGTCCAACAGTGGCAAGGACTACACCAGATCCTTAAAGAACACGCAATTGTAGACTTAGTACCACCTGAAAAAGGCTGGCCTGATTTGGTTTTTACCGCCAACGCTGGGTTAGTACTAGGGAATAACGTCGTCCTTAGTCGCTTTTTACACAAAGAACGTCAGGGAGAGGAGCCTTTCTTCAAACAATGGTTTGAGGCAAATGGTTATACAGTCAATGAACTTCCCAAAGATTTGCCCTTTGAAGGAGCCGGGGACGCACTGCTGGATCGGGAAGGACGCTGGTTATGGGCAGGATACGGTTTCCGCTCGGAATTAGATTCTCACCCTTATCTAGCTAAATGGCTGGATATTGAGGTGCTTTCCCTACGACTGATAGATGAACGTTTCTATCACCTGGATACCTGCTTTTGTCCCCTAGCAAATGGCTATTTGCTGTACTATCCGGGGGCTTTTGATTCCTACTCCAACCGCTTAATTGAAATACGAGTCGCACCAGAAAAGCGAATTGCCATTGAAGAAGCTGATGCAGTCAACTTCGCTTGTAATACAGTGAATGTGGAGAGCATCGTGATCATGAACAAGGCGAGTGAGGCTTTAAAAACCCGCCTTGCAGATGCCGGTTTCCAAGTGCTGGAAACGCCACTTACGGAATTTCTCAAAGCTGGTGGCGCGGCTAAATGCTTAACTCTGCGGGTGACAGAACCAGTTAGAGATGAAATTCATGCCAATGTCTCGGTAGAAAGCCGCGTCATTCGGATGGAAGGACACTTGCTAGACGCTGGCTTAATTAACCACGCTTTGGATTTAATTATAGATGCCGGGGGAAGTTTCCAAGTCCTGAATTTCAACTTGGGAGAACAGCGCCAAAGTACCTCAGCCGCCGAAGTGAAGGTATCAGCACCTTCCCATGAGGTGATGGAAGAAATCATTTCACTGTTGATTGATTTGGGTGCTGTAGATTTACCCCATGATGAGCGAGATGCCAAACTGGAGCCTGTGATCCTAGCTGGTGTAGCGCCTGATGATTTCTACGTCAGTACGATTTATCCCACCGAAGTCCGCATTAATGGTGAGTGGGTGAAGGTGGAAAATCAACGGATGGATGGCGCGATCGCGATTACTCAAACTGCCAATGGGTTACTCGCTCGGTGTAAAATACTCCGCGATTTAGAAGTTGGCGAACAGGTAATTGTAGACGTGTTAGGTATCCGCACCATCCGCAAAACGGAATCGCGGGAACAACGCAGCACTCAAGAATTTAGCTTTATGTCGGCGGGGGTTTCCAGTGAACGGCGCGTGGAATTGGTGGTTGAGCAAGTGGCTTGGGAATTGCGGAAAATCCGCGATGCCGGGGGTAAGGTAGTTGTCACGGCTGGACCGGTGGTGATTCATACTGGTGGCGGCGAACACTTGGCGCAACTAATTCGAGAAGGATATGTACAGGCGTTGCTGGGTGGTAATGCGATCGCAGTTCACGACATTGAGCAAAATATCATGGGCACTTCCTTGGGTGTAGACATGAAGCGGGGTGTCGCCGTCCGTGGTGGACACCGCCATCACCTGAAGGTAATTAATACTATCCGTCGTTATGGCAGCATTCCGAAAGCTGTGGAGGCGGGGGCGTTTAAAAGTGGCGTGATGTATGAGTGTGTCCACAATAATATACCTTTTGTCCTTGCTGGATCGATTCGGGATGACGGACCTTTGCCTGATACCCAAATGGATTTGATTAAAGCACAGCAGGAATACGCTAAACACTTAGAAGGCACGGAGATGATTTTGATGCTATCATCGATGCTGCACTCCATTGGAGTGGGGAATATGACTCCGGCTGGGGTGAAAATGGTATGTGTAGATATTAATCCAGCTGTGGTGACTAAGTTAAGCGATCGCGGTTCTGTGGAATCAGTAGGTGTGGTGACGGATGTAGGTTTGTTCCTCAGTCTGTTGATTCAGCAGTTGGATAAGTTGACAAGTCCCTATGTTAATAAGGTAGGTTAAGAATACATAGACGTGAAACGGTGAGCCAGTGCGGTGGACGGGTTCCCCGGCATAAAGGAACTGGCGAACCCGTAGGGCTTCCCGCAGGGTACCGCAAAGGCGCAGAGGGCGCGAAGAAAGGGAATGACAAGAGTAGCTTTCAGTGAAGAGTTGCAGGTTAATTGGGTCAGTTTGATTGCTGATTTTATGTTGGTAGGGATGGTTTTTGGCCCGCCAATTGCTCCCTTTCTGGCTGCGTCTGGGGTATATTTGCTTGGGGAAATTGCGGACATCATTTATTTCATGGGTAATCATGTATGTCCGCAACCAACTATGGGGTTAGATTTAGCACCACCGTTTATGATGGCTGTGTGTATGCGTTGCTATGGCACTGTCACGGGTTTGCTGATTACTCGCCTGCTGTATGGGCTAACTAGTGGTAAGGGATTTTACTGGTTAAATCAGTATGGCTGGAGTGGTGTGGCGATCGCAAGTGTGCTGATGATGGCTTATCCTTTGGAATTGGCAGCACAGGTTTTTAGTTTGTGGAGTTTTAATAACTATCTAGTTACGCCTTTTGGGTTGATTACGGGTTTGGCGTGGGGATTGTTTACTATGCCCATTTTGCACGGGTGGCGGGGTGCTAAACCGTATTGATTTACCGGACTGGAGGCTCATTTATGTTTACGTTTGAGCCGTAAGCCTACACTTAAAGCTGCAAAAGTTAATGCACCCAATGCTAAATTAGGTTCGGGAACACTGGTAATAATAGACTTACTTTCGTTTATAATCCCATTCCAGCTACCAAAGTCAGTTAAAAGCAACTGGTAGCTAAACACGCCATCTGAATCTCCAATAAGTTGCAGAGGTGTTGAAAATTTCAAGACAGTGCCATCGAGGCTGTATGGTACTGAACCCCGAATCTTACCCCAGCCGCCTGAATTTGGTTCCGATGGGCCAACTGAAAAAACATCACGTATCCTCACGTCACCTGCAACCGGAATTTCATCTCCGCGAATAATTGAGGAAAAGTTACTATAGATAGAGGATGCATTCACAATAGGCAATTCCCCATGCGGATCGATAAAGTATTGGAAAGAGTTGGTTTGCCTATTAAATTTGTCAACTGTGAAAAAGTTTGGCACCTTATTAAAATTTATCGTGAATAACACTTTTTTAGCATCAAGATTTACTACGGCTGACTCTGATTCAACTAATAGCACTGCTTGCGCTATTTGCCCTGTGCCCAAGGCAATAAAAGCTGCTCCAAAAATAGACACTGCGAATTTTTGTGCATATTTCATAAAAATTACTTGATTAACCGTAGTATGACATCAAGATAATACAGCTATTAACGTACTAATTGAAAGTTATCAGAGTAATTTCACTGCAAATTTATTTTTTATTTTACAGAATTTTTAATAAATATCATACTAAACCTCATCTATCTTGAGAACCGTAGTTTTTGCCCTCACCCTAAATCCCTCTCCCAGATATGGGAGAGGGACTTTGAAATTCTGGCTCCCCTTCTCCCAAATCTGGGAGAAGGGGTTGGGGGATGAGGGCAAATCCTTTTGATCACCGAAGAACTACAGGTTTCAAGATAGACGTGGTTTAT